>CALMGO010000368.1 GCA_937863625.1 uncultured bacterium | reverse complement strand
GACCGGGTGGCTCCTGCCGCCCAGGGAAGTCGACGGATTGTCGGCGGCCATCGTCGAGGCTCTGACAGACCCCGGCCGGGCGCAGCGTATGGCACACGCCGGACGGGAGCTCTGCAGGCAGCGTTTCAGGGCGGATGTGATGGTTGATGCACTTGAGCGGCTTTACAGGAGGCTTCTCTAACCGACGGCCGAAGCGTCAGGAGTCATCGTCCTCGTCGCCGGATTCTCCAGCCTCTTCTTCGATGTCGCGGAATTGCTTGAATTGCTTTTCGAGTTGCTCCACGACGGCGGCGTCGCCTTCCAGTTGTGACTCTCCTGAATCAGCGCCTGCGACAAGGTCTGCGAGGTCTTCGACCTCGGGCTCTTCGGGGGCCTTCTTCTTGGGGGCTGTTGCTGCCGTAAGAGGCGCGGTCACATCAACTACCTCTTCAGCGGGAGCGGCCACCTTTGCCTTGGAGGCTTTTTCCGCAAATTTCTCCCTGATTACCTGTTTTACCTCACTGACCTTGCCCACATAGACCTGTATCGTGGCGCCTGTCTTCTTCTCGATTTCGTCTATCGTGTCCTGTTCGAGAAGACCCGCGATGACTATACCAAGGACGTCGCCGAACCGGTCTATCGGCACAAAACAGTGTTTTTCAAGCGTTTCAAGGCCGAAAAGCCCTTGTACTTCCGGGCCGATATAGTAATGAGATACCGAAAGGTACGGAAATGAGAATTGCAGCGATATGGTCCGTGCAATATCAGATTCGTTGACGTACCCTTTGCGAACCAGAATCTCGCCGATGAGCTCGCCTGTCTGCTGTTGTTCTTCAAGCGATATCTCAAGCTGCTCGTCGGTGATGAGCCCCTCTTGAAGCAGGAGTTCTCCGAGACGCTTCTTCGTCATCCGGCGGATATTTGCCATAGTTCGGTCCGAAATGCCTCCCCCTCATCAGGGGAATCTACCTTGCAATAGGGCAATCGTCAAGTAAAATTCGAAATTACGATAACGTTGTTCCTTGCCATGCAAGGAGTTACGTTTTATCCAGCCACGCTATTGGAGATCGCCCATGTTCACCGGCATCATAGAGCACACACCGCTGGTAGTCCGTCTGGCTCGGCGCCGGACGGGCGCCGTTTTGACCATGGGAAACCCCTGGGCCGGCACGGCCGATAGACCTGAGCCGCGACCCGGCGAGAGCATAAGTGTGAACGGGGCCTGCCTTACAGTAGTATCGGCAAATGAGAATGAAATCTCTTTCGATATGAGCGAAGAGACGATGGCAAAAACAAACTTATCGAAACTGACCGGCGGCAGTAGAGTTAATGTCGAACGCGCGCTTCGCATAGGCGACGACATATCGGGGCACTTTGTCAGCGGCCATATCGATGGGACAGGGCGGTTGGAAGGTCTCGCAAGGCAGGGCGAATTTGCAGAATTGTCGGTTGCGCTTCCCGGCGAACTACTCGTCTATGTTGTTCCGAAAGGCTCCATAGCGGTGGAAGGGGTCAGTCTTACGGTTGCTTCGCTCGAACGAAACGTGGCCAAAGCAGCTATCATACCGGAGACGCTCGCCCGGACGACTCTCGGCGGACTCAAAGAAGGCGCGCAGGTCAACATCGAAGTGGACATCATTGGCAGGCATGTTGTGGGCTATCTGCGCGCGATGGGCGGCGCTTCCGCAGGCGCGCCGCTCACGCTCAAGGACCTTGAAAAAGCCGGTTACTGAGAAAAGCCCGTCGGAGCGGCGATGCAAAGCGTGGGAAACATAGCCCTGGCCGAGGAATTGCGGCGAAGAGGCATCCGGCCAAGCAGGAAACTCGGGCAGAACTTCATGATTGACCGGGCGATGCTCGATTTTATCGTGAAGGCATCTGGCGTTGACGCGGGCGACATAGTCCTTGAGGTCGGGACGGGGGCGGGGTTTCTGACCGAGCGACTCTGCCAGAAGGCTCTCTGGGTCGTCTCAGTTGAAATCGACCGAGGACTTTACGAACTCTCTCTCGAAAGGCTCGCGCCGTTTCCAAACCTCACGCTCGTGCATGCCGACGCGCTTGGAGCGTCGCATAGATGGGGGGCCGACGTTGTCCAGGCGGTTGCCGCGGCGAGGGAACGCGCCAGTGGCGCTGCGCTGCGGCTCGTCGCCAACCTGCCTTATTCGGCGGCCACGCCGATCGTCCAGGCCGTCCTCGAAGGGGAGGGTGCCACCGAGTTTGCCGGGGCGCTATTCACCTGCCAGAAGGAGGTGGCCGGCCGCCTCCTGGCCGGACCGGGGACGGATGCGTTCGGCTATATTTCGGTGCTTTCAGCCCTTTTGGCCGACCGGAAGTTGGTCAAAACGCTCGGACCTGGCGTTTTCTGGCCAAAGCCGAAGGTGGATTCCGCCATCGTGGAAATCACGCCATCAGCCGAGAAACGCGCTCTTGCCGGTGATCTCCAAAACCTCCGAAGGGTAGTGTCGGTTCTGCTCACTCAAAGGCGAAAACGTCTCATTACGGTCATGAAGGCCGCCGATATTGACGATTATGATATAATCAGAGTAGGGGAACGCCTCTCTCTAATGGGAATCCCGCTTGAAGAAAGGGTCTTTCGGCTTCCAGTTGAAGCATTCAGGGATATCGCAGGCGCTGTGAGTATGCGGCCTGACAGTAGGTGATCATACGACAACAGGGGCAACCGCCAGGCGAAGCCCGAAGCAACGGGCGCCAGCCTGATTAGAGGGGTCTGGTGGGGGATATGTCGAGCAAAAGAAAAACTCCGGCGGGGTACGCTACTGTAGACCTGTCTTTGCTGCAGGTTGACACGGTCGTGGATTTTGACATCTACATCTGGCCGACCAGTTCGCCGCTTCCGGTGCTCTATCGGAGCAAAGACCTTCCTTTTCTCCACGAAACCCGGGCGAGACTTGCCGAAACGGATAACCCCCAGATACTGGTCAAGCATGATCAGTCGGGGGTACTGAGCCGCTATATCGAGAAGAACCTCGACCGCATAATCTCGAGCCCCACACTTCCCACAAAGGCAAAAGCAAGGATACTCTATCAGTCGTCCCTCCGTCTTGTGCAGGACATACTGGACCGTCCGGACGCGCCGGAGAACTTCCGCCGTAGCGAGGATGTAGTCCGCAACACAATCGGATATATCCTGCACGGCAAGGACGCTTTTCACCAGCTGATGTCCCTCACGTCGTATGACTACTACACCTACACCCATTCGGTCAATGTCTGCACTATAGGGTTGGCGCTCGCCGAACAGGTCGGCCTGCGCTCGCAGACTGAACTGATGGACTTCGGAGTCGGCGCGATATTTCACGATGTCGGAAAGACCAGAATCTCTCCGGCTATCTTGAGAAAGCGCGGCCCGCTGACGGAGTCTGAATGGCAGGAGATGAAAAAGCATCCCGAAATAGGCATATCGCTTCTCGATCCCGATGCCCCCTTCAGCGAAGACTCGACGGCCGTAATTCTGGAACATCACGAACGCATCGACGGCACCGGCTACCCCAAAGGCAAGCGCAACGGCCAGATACACCAGTTTGCCAAAGTCGCCGCGATTGCGGACTGCTTTGACGCCCTCACCAGCAGGCGCACCTACAAGGACGCAGTCGCGTCATATCCAGCGCTCAAAGTAATGAAGGAAGGCATTGGCACACATTTCGAACCGGAGTACTTCCGCGTTTTTGTCCACCTTCTCGGCAAGTAGTCCCCCTCCTGCGTGACAAGTAACGCCTCCGCATGTACAATAGTTCGCGGTATCGGAACTTTTTCGCGAAAGCCGGGGAGAGTGCTGTGAGCGAGTTTCTTGCGCAAAGGTGTGCTGCGCTCTTGAGAAAAGTCGTCCGCGCCGGCTGTGGCGCGATTCTCATAACCAAGCCTGAAAACGTCTATTACCTTTCAGGGTTCACCGGCGAAGACTCGTGGCTCGTGCTTTCCGCCCGAAAGCGAATACTCGTGACCGACTCGCGCTTTGCCGAAGAGGCGGCCAGGAGCTGTCCGGGGTGGCAAGCGCACATCCGGACGCGCGGCATGGCCGACACGACCGCCGAGATCCTCAAGGCTGTTGGCGCCCTTGTGGCCTTTGAGAGTGCCGACCTGTCAGTGGCCATGCATGAGGCCCTCTCGAAGCGGCTCGGCAGACGGGTAAGGTTCGTCGGTAAATTGGGTCTTGTTGAGCAGCTGCGCCTTGTCAAAGACGCTCGTGAAATAGTGGCCATCAAGGCTGCCGTGCGCGTCGCGGAGCAGTCGATGAAAGCGACCTTGGCCGACTTGGATGGCTGCGCAAGCGAAGAGAGTTTTGCTGCGACTCTTGACCATCACATGCGGGGGCACGGCGCCTCAGGCTCTGCGTTCGAGACCATAGCGGCCGCTGAGCCTAATTCAAGCCTTCCTCACGCAAAGCCAAGCGACAAAAGGCTTTGTGATTCCACGACGCTTCTGGTAGACTGGGGCGCGCGCCTCCGCCGGTACAATTCTGACTTGACACGGGTGGTGGCCTGGGGTAAAGTGACGCCGCAAATATGCGCGATTTTGCCCGTCGTTAACGCCGCGCAGAAGGCGGCGATAGCGGTTATCCGCCCCGGTGTGTCCGCCGCGCGTGTTGACGCTGTCGCGCGCAAGGTTATAAGCGATGCCGGCTACGGCGACTTTTTCGGACACGGCCTCGGCCACGGAGTGGGCTTGGAGGTTCACGAAGGCCCCTCGCTTTCACCCAGCAGCAAGATCCGCCTCAAAGAGGGGATGGTTGTGACTGTCGAGCCAGGCATCTACCTGCCGGCTGTCGGTGGAGTGCGCGTGGAGGATATGGTTCTGGTCACCGGGAAGGGGTGCGAAGTTCTGACGCACATAAGCCGCCGACCCGGCACATTGGGACGCATGGCGGGTTCATCCAGTCAATAGAACCGAGAGGACCTTTGACATGGAAATAAACGATCTTAAAGCGTTGATTGACTTGATGAACGAAAACAGCCTCGCCGAACTTGAGATTGAGGAAAAGGGCAAAAAGGTCCGTCTCGTGAAGGTCGGCATCCCCAGTCGTGAGGTGGTTGCGGTTCCCACCGCGATGGCTGCAATGACACAGATGTCCCCGATCTTGACGGAGACCATGGCCGCGGGCGCGACTGCGGCCGCTCCGGCGCCTGAGGCCGACATCCACATCATTAAAGCCCCTATGGTCGGAACGCTCTACAGGGCCCCCAGCCCCGATAGCGAGCCGTTCGCCGAGGTAGGCATGCAGGTCGGCGACGAAAGCACGGTTTGCATCATCGAAGCCATGAAAGTGATGAACGAAATCCACGCCGAAGTGTCGGGCACTATTGTCGAGGTCCTCGTCGAAAACGGCCACCCCGTCGAATATGGCCAGCCCCTTTTCAAAGTCAAAGTGGAAGAGTAAGGCATGTATCGCAGGATCCTTGTCGCCAACAGGGGCGAGATAGCCCTCCGCATCATACGCGCATGTCGTGAGATGGGCGTGCAGACAGTTGCGGTATACAGTGAAGCCGACCGCGGAGCCAGGTATCTCGATCTTGCGGATGAGCGTATCTGTATCGGGGCGGCGCCGGCTGCCGAGAGCTATCTTAATATCCCGCGTATAATATCCGCTGCGGAGATAGCCGACGTGGACGGTGTTCATCCGGGGTACGGTTTTCTCGCGGAGAATCCGCATTTTGCCGAGATATGCGAGTCGTGCAACATATCCTTCATCGGGCCGACTGCGGCGACCATACGCGCGATGGGCGACAAGGTCGAAGCGCGAAATATAGCGCGTGCGTGTAAAGTGCCGGTGGTGCCCGGTAGCGAAGGCGCCGTCGAATCGGAGACCGTCGCGCAGGAGATCGCGCGCAAGATCGGCTATCCGGTCATGATAAAGGCCGCCGCAGGCGGCGGCGGGCGCGGCATGAGAGTCGCGCACAATGACATTTCTCTGGTAAAGTGCCTCATCGCTGCGCGTGGCGAGGCCGAGGCTGCGTTTAAGAACTCCGCGCTCTACATCGAAAAATTCATCGAGCAGCCCAGGCATATCGAAATACAGATATTGGCCGACCGCTTTGGCAATGTCCTCCAACTTGGCGAGCGCGACTGCACGATCCAGAGGCGCCATCAGAAACTCATCGAAGAGTCGCCGTCCCCCGCCATCGGTAAGAACGTGCGCAACGAACTCGGCGAGGCCGCCATACGACTCTGCAAGAACGTTGAGTACTTCGGCGTGGGGACCGTGGAGTTTCTGGTGGATAAGAACCAGAAATATTACTTCATCGAGATGAATACAAGGGTTCAGGTGGAGCACCCGGTCACGGAGTTTGTAACCGGCATAGACATACTCAAGGAACAGATGAGGACTACCTCGGGAGAACGTCTCAGGCTCCGCCAGAAGGATATCAAGTTTGAAGGCTGCGCCATCGAATGTCGTGTGAACGCCGAGGACCCGGGTTTCGGTTTCAAGCCGTCGCCCGGCAAGATCACCAGCTTCATCGTTCCGGGAGGCCCCGGCGTCCGGGTCGACACGCATGCGTATTCTGGCTACACTATAAGCAGTTATTATGATTCGCTCGTCGCGAAACTGATCGTCCACAGGCGTACGCGCCGTGAGGCCATTGCAACGATGCGCAGGGCGCTTGAGGAGTTTACCGTCGAGGGGATCAAAACCAATATCCCGCTGCACCAGCAGATTTTTGGACATACGAAGTTCCTGAGAGGGGATTTCGACACCGGATTCATAGAGAACGTAATGGCGCTTGAATAGAGCCGCAAAGGAGGGCGAGATGAGAATCCTCAGGCAGATTGCCGTCGTATTCGACTGGGTGCTCGCCGTGACGGTGGCTTTTGTCGCGCTTCTCTGGGGCGGCGCGAGCGTTTTCGGCCGTGAGACGTTCGTCCAGAGGTTTTTCGCCGCGTTCGGTTTTTTTGATTATCTCGGAGTGATGTTTTTCGGCGTCTGCCTCCTGGTCCTGAACGTCGCGATCGTCGCCGAACTCGTCGCGAGAATGCGCGGCCTTTCCTACCTGCAGCTTGACACCCCCGGCGGCAAGGTAAACGTTTCGCTAAGGGCGATGCAGGATGCGCTCCGGCGGGCTGTTCAGGCCATCGAGGGTGTGGGTGCCGCCACTATCCGAGTGACCGCTCCATCGCGAGCGGGAAGACCCGTGGTTGTCAGAGCGTATCTTACCCTTTCGGGCGGGGAGATGCACCGGGATGTGTCGCGCAACATCGTGAGCGCCATGGAGATGAAATTCAACGATATCGTAGGTGCGAGCATTCCGCTCGAGTGCCACGTATACTGGGAAAAGATAAAGGACAAATCGAAAGCGGCAGTTGCGGGGCGCCCGGGCGAATACGAGGTGTTGCGCCCGCAGTTTCCCGTTGACGAAGACAGTCAGGAATCCACATAAGAGATCGGAAGGAGAGAGTTAGATGGGAAAGATTGCCATGCTCACGGGCGGCGGCGACTGCCCCGGGCTGAACGCCGTCATATCTGCAGCCACCAGGACGCTCGAGGACGCCGGTATCGACGCGATCGGGCTTCTCGACGGATGGAAGGGCGCGATCGAAGGCCTTACCATGGATGTGAACCGCCAGAACACAGCCCACATCATCCGCCAGGGTGGCACAATACTTGGAACCTCGCGCACGAATCCTTACAAGACCGAAGGTGCGGTCGATAAGATAAAAGTCAGTTTCAAGAAACTGAAACTTGACGGCCTTATCGCCATCGGCGGTGAGGACACCCTCGGTGTCGCAACGAGACTCTATCAGGAAGAGAAACTCCCGGTTATCGGCGTGCCGAAGACGATTGACAATGACCTCTCGGCCACGGACTTCACTTTTGGCTTCGACACCGCGGTGAATATCGCCATGGAGGCCGTGGAGAGGATTCACACTACGGCAGCGAGCCATCACCGCGTCATAGTAGTCGAGGTCATGGGCCGCCATGCAGGGTGGATTGCCGCGTATTCAGGCATAGCAGGCGACGCGGACGTTACGCTCGTCCCCGAAATGGAAATTGACATCGACGCGGTCTGCGAGACGCTCAAGAAAAACCGCAAGGCCGGCAAAAAGTACAACATCGTCGTTGCCTCCGAGGGCGCGATGTTCAAGGCGGGCGACTTCGTGACGCAGGAGCAGGAGCTCGACTCTTTTGGCCATGTGCGGCTCGGCGGCCTCGGTGATGCGCTGGCCAGGATGATCGAAAAGCGCACCGACTACGAGACGCGTTCCGTGATTCTCGGGCACATTCAGCGCGGTGGCGCTCCGACGGCCTTTGATCGGATTCTCGGCACGCGCTTTGGCGTCAAGGCTGCGCAGATGGTAATGGCCGGAGACTGGGGCAAGATGGCCGCCCTCAAGAGTAACGAAATCGTCGCAGTGCCGCTGGCGGATGCAACCGGCGAATTGAAGCTCCTCAACGACGATTTTAAGTCTCTCGTGACCTTATTCTCCAAATAGCAGTGATACGGCCGGGCGCTACCCGGCCGGGAAATCTCGGGACGAAACTATGCAGCACCTGAGGGTCCCTTCGGACACCAAAGGGCCGTGCCGTCGCAAGACTGGGGGCACGGCCCTTTTGCTTGTTCTGTGCGTTGCCGCCGCGGCTGCCGACGACGCGGACCTTCCACGCGCCTCGTGGCTTTCCGGATACGAGTGCTCTATTGACCCGGCTCAAAGCTGGGAGGCCGCACTGAGCCGGCTTGATGAGAAGTACGGCGAGCCGCAGATCGCTCTTTCCTGGGAGACGGCCGGTTTCAAGGAAGACGCTAACGGGATGCTTCTAAGCTCCAACGTGGACATCTCGCGACGCAGTTGGCAGAAATGCACGCGTCAGGCCGCAAGCGCTAATTACCTGCACCTTGGCGAGGTCACGCGCGCGAAAAAGTGGGGTGCGGTCTTCTTCCGGACGCAAGTGACTCTCGATAACGCCCAGCGTCTGCGGATATTCTTCGGTACGGACTACTTTCTCTCCATAAACGTCGGTGGTCGACAGGTTTTTCGCGGGTTTTTCGACGAAGAAGTCCGTGCCGAAACCGAAAGCGTCGAGGTGGATTTCCCGGCCGGCAGAAGCGAGATAATGCTTGTGGTCGGATGGCGCGGCGTTGCGAGAGACGTTTACCTTAGACTTGGGCGGGATAATCTCTACAAGCGCCGCGTGGCGATTCTTACATTGCTCCAGCGGCTCTTCCCCGATGACAAGGCCCGCGTTCTGGAGGCGCAAAAAGAGATTGCCGCTCTCACGCTTGATCAGATGGGCGACAGCGAACAGGGTCGGATTGAACTGCAGAGGCTCTTGGCCTTTGCCGGCGGCAACGCCGAATACGCCGACTACGCCATGCGCCGTCTGGGCGAGGCATACACCGCGATAGGCAGAACCGACCTTGCGCTCGACATCCTGCGAGAGCGGCTCGGTCTGGCCGTTGGCAAGCCGTCGCAGGATGCCGCCGCGAAGGGCAGGGCGGTGATGGACTTTGTCGCTGCCGCGCGCTCCGCCGGAGCACCTGCCGCGGCATACGAAGCGCTTGATGCATACCTTCGAGAAAACGATGCCCCCGCGGCAAGACTTGCCCTCGTCGAAATGCTACTCGAATACTCGCTTGGCGAAAGGGCCAAAATCGAGGTAGAGACGCTTGAAGGGGCAGGTCTCGACCAGCGGTCAAAGGACATGCTCTCGTCGCAGAAGAACGTGCTCGACACGCTTTCCGGCAATCCCGCCGTAATCGACATAGACCACACCGCAACTGCCAGACTCAACGCCGCCAGGGATGCCGTAGCGCAGGGGGCGCTTGAGCGTGCGGCTTTGCTTATCATCGAAGCCCTTGACCGGGGTGGCGAGAGGCTCGTTGGTTCGCCCCAGGCGGCAAGCTCCTCGGCCTCCGTGGCGGAGGACATCCTTCGCCGGGAGCCTCTACTGGCGGTTCAATACAAAAAGGCATCCGGACGCTCAGGCGCGCCGGGCCGCGTGACGCCGGGCTGGATGCTGCTTGGGCGTCCGGCTACGACGGAGGCCGCAAAGGCCCTCTATGCGATTTGCGTCCAGGCGGCGTTGACCGGATCCTACAGCTTGGCCGGACTGGCCCGCGACAGACTTATGGAAATGCCCGAAGCGGACCGCTCTGATGTGAACGGCGAAGCGCTCGATTCGGTTCTTGACGCGGTGAACAGGGTGCAAATAACGCGTGACAAGGACCAAGGCAATAGCACTATTGTGGATGCAACCGCTGGCCCGCTCCATGTGAAGTGGCGAATTCCGCTGACAGCGTCCGGCATCTACCGTGCCGCCGGTTCATACGCGAGAGATTTCGCCCCTGCTTTGCCGGCGGCATGCGGCGTACTTGATGATGACCGGCTTTACGCGTTTGATGGCGCTTCGGTGCGTGCGTTTGACGTGGCCACCGGCGCCGCAATATGGGAGCACACAGTCAGTCCCCCGCCCGGCTGTAGTGGACGCGACAAGCGCGACCTGGGCTCGGCCAAGACGGTTATCGGCCCTCCGCTTGCAGCGGTGGGAGGTGCGCGCGTCTATTACACCGTGCGCCTGAGGGACGACGTGCTCCAGCGGGGTGTTTTCTATATTGAAGCCCTCGACCGCCAATCGGGCAAACTCATCTGGCGTCAGCGCTCCGGCGTGTTCCAGGACGGCGATATCTTCACGTCTGCGCCTGTTTTCGCGTATGACAGGGTTTACGTGATGATGCGAAGGACCGCCGGTGGGCAATCGGCATACCTCGCGTGTTTGGACGCACGCGATGGCGGCGCAGTCTTCGCCGTGGAGATAGACAATTGCTATATGGCGCTTACGAGTACCAACGCATGGAACGCAGGGTCTTTTGACCCGACTGCTTTTTGTCCGCCGCCCGCCGTTGCCGACGGGCTTGTTTATGTGTGCCCGGGCAGCGGCGCGCTGGCAGTTATCGACGCGCTGTCAGGCGAAATAAAATCCGTCAGGACCTACCCGAGGGCGGTCTTGAGGTCCAACCGGGACGGCCTCTTTGCGTTTCTTGCCCGAAGACCGCCGAGAGCGCCCGCCGCTGGAAGCGACTTCGCCGCCGCTGCGCCCAACGACACTGCCGAGGCGTTTGTCTTTGGCATAAAAGGTTGTGTGCCCCTCAAGACTCCCGGCGCAATGGAGATCATCGGCTCATGTGAAAACACCGTGATAGCCATCCTCGACGGTGTCTGCGGCGTTGACGCCGCAACGGGCGCGGTACTCTGGAAGTCAGACTGCCCGGCGCGCTGCTTCATGCCGGGGGGGACTGTGGCCGGGGATTATGCGTACATCCCGGCCGAAGATGGTCTCTACATAATCAGCGTGACCGATGGACGCACCGTGCGCCACTGCCCCTGGCCACAGGGCGAGCCTCGGGGAAACATACTCCTCTCCGGTGACGCCGTGATAGCATTTGGCAATGACGACGCGGTGGCGCTGGCGGTACCGGACGCCGCCGACACCGTGCATGCGCGTGCCTCAGATGGCAAGCGCGCCGAAAACGCCGGAACCGGTGACCCTCTTCAGCCCGCTGCAGGCCCCCGGACGCGAGACTTGCTGCTTCTGTCATCCTCAACGGCGCTGCCCGTTGTCGATATCGAAGATACCGCCGGGACGGCGCTCGTGCCGGACTGGGACCTCGCGTGCTGGAACCTCGATGACAAGGCGAAAGTGGCGTGGACAAAGCAGGCGCCGTTTGCCCCCAAGGGAACGTTTACAGGGCCGCAGGGAAACTATATCGTCTATGATGACTGGCGCATGGCGGCGTTTGATAAACGCGACGGCAGGCTCCTTTGGCTCCACGAGGCGCCGGGCTCGGTCGGAGACGTCGATGGTGCAAGGCCCATCGAGGCGGCGTGCGTTGTTGAAGGCCTTGTTTTCTACGTCAGGGACGGCCGCCTTGTAATCGTTGACGCTGCGACCGGCCGGACCATGCGGGTCCGTCGCCTGCGGGGACAGGTAACGGCTCTGTCGTCCGGTGGGCGATACGCGGGAATTGTGACCGCAGCCTGGGAGACTCCTGACACACTGACCGTCTATGACGCGGCAAGCGGTGAGGTGTTTCTTGTAATGCCGCTTGCTGACCGGCAGGACTACAACGCCGGGCTTGTCATTGATCAGGGGCGCGCATACGCGATATGTCCAAACCTGAGAACCGCTGTCTGTGTTGAGTTGTCGAGCGGCAAGGTCCTCTGGACCAGGGAAAAGATAGAGTCTGCCGGGAGGGATTTTCGGATGGGGGCGTCCGCGGGAGTCCTGTACTTCTCCTGGAGCATGGACGACGGATTGCGCCTCCGCACACTTGACAAAGGCACGGGAGCGGACGGCGGCGTCTACAAAATCCGCGGGGCTGCAGGAGAGAGTGAAACGGGCGTGTGGTTTCTTGATGAATCGTCGGCCGTGACGAGAGTTTCCAACGGCGCAGTGACGATGAAAGTGCCGGTGCGCATGCCTGCCGCAGACCTGGAGCCCGTCGATTGGCTCGAAGCGGCCGGCCGGCTTTATATCCTCTTTGGTCGCAGCGACCCCAAGGCCTATGAACGACTGTGGCTTGCAGCGTATGACCTCGCAACCGTTCGCGAGGTAGCGGCTCTGGACATGCCTCCCCGGACCAGGTCGCCAAAGGATGCCCGACTCTGGAGCACAGGAGAGAATATAATCATCATCTCGACGCGCGAGGGGCTCCTGAAGGTGGACATAACGGCCGGTCTTTCCGGCGCAGAGGTGGCCGTCATCGGCCGAGACGGCTTCGAGGGCGGTATGGTTGCCGGAAAGACGCAAGCGCCCCCGATGGAAAGCACGCGCAATGATACAATCGTCGTTGACGGCGACCTTGCTGACTGGACGAATGCCTCGTGGCGATCCGCCGACGGCGGCGGGAACTGCCCGGCGAGCGTGGCTTTCTCTTACGACGGCGACAACTTTTACGCGGCGGTCCGGGCCAACAACACTGGCGATTGCCGTGATATTGCGCCAGAAGACTTGAGGCTCTCGCTGCGTTGGCCGCAGGCGGGCCGTTTGTTGATGGATTTGGTCATGAGCGGCGAGTCCGTCATGA
>CALMGO010000367.1 GCA_937863625.1 uncultured bacterium | reverse complement strand
TGCGCGAGTCGGTGCGTCGCATACAGCGGCACAGGATACTGGTCGTGGGTTCCTTTATCATCGGTCTGGACTCGGACAAACCGGGTATCGGCAAATGTATCGCCGAGACGGCGATGCGCTACGGTGTGGATAATGTCAACGTGCTCTTTCTGACTCCGCTGCCAGGCACACGACTGTGGGACCAGATGAAGGCGGAAGACCGCCTCGCCCTCAATACTTTCCCGGAGGATTGGAAATACTACACGCTCACCTTCCCGGTGGCAAAGTACAAGAACCTCTCGCTGGACGGCATCATCGAGGAAATGATTTCCTGCGACCGCACCTTTTACTCCACGCCCCGCATTCTGCGCAGGGTGTGGAGCAATGTGTGGAACCGCCGTCATCCACTCATAGCCCTGGCGGGCAACCTCTCCTACAAGGCCAATCTCCAGCTGGACGTCAAGAAGTACGCAGACTTCAAACTCGCAGTCGGGGAGTGACCGCCAAGGCCGGTCAGAAGTCGTATCGGAATTCCACTGCCCCTCCATGTGCGCGGTAGTCGTTTCGAAATGCGCCGAAATATCTCACCGCGAGCGAAAGCCCCTTTTCGTCAAAAAAACTCGCGCCGAAGGGGTTTCTTGGTGAAACGCGCCGCTCCCTCCCGGTATTTCCCTGCCTGCGCGTGCCTTTGTCGGCCGGTCCCGCGGCAAGGCGCCGCGCGGGTGTCTTAGGAGGGGCGTCCGGCGGGCTTGGGCGTCGGTGAATGTGTGTCATGGGCGGCGACTTTCACATGCACAATCGGTATGGGGCTGCCGGGGGCGCTGGTGGTGCGCCGGATATTGCCGCGCCAGAGGCGCACGAGCCAGCCGAAGGTTCTCCTCACGTTTCTCGTAAGTCCCCACATCCCCAGACCCTGCATGCCGGCGTCAGCCAGATAGAGTCTGCTCTTCGGGCGCACGATTGCCAGGAGAAAGCGAAGCGGGTTGTAAAAATACAGATACGCAAGAAGCATCCCGGCCTGCTTGAGCCACGGCCTGGCAGCACGCGATGCGATGATGTAGTTGCCGTCGGCCATGTATGGCTCGACCGGCCTGCCGGATACGCTTTGGAATGCGGCGCCTGATTCATAGGTCTCTTCGTAGCTCCTCGATCCCTGCGCCGGGGTGAGCGCAAGTATCTGGAGGCCGACCGCGCCCGCCTTTCTCAGGATGCGGACCTGGTTAATGAGCCCGGCGCGGCTCTTGCGCGTCCAGAGCGGCTGGCCGTCGTGATGCATCATCATCGGCATCGGGCAGATTCCACGGCGGGAAAGGTGGGCAAACGCCTCGACCGTATTTTCCACGGTCTGACCCTTGCTGACAAGCGCGCCCGACATGTCCTCAACGCCCAGCCACAACGCGCGCACGCCGGCGCTTCGCACGAGGTTGAGATGGTCTTTCATTGCAAGCGTGCCGTGAACGGTGACCTCGGTGCCCCAGCGGACAGTGTGCCGGAGCGGCCGCCCGTTTATCTCGGTACCCGCCAGCGCCCCCGCTATTTCGAGCGCGCGTTCCCGGTCGTCAAAGAAATTATCATCCGCGCCGAAGAAGTATCTAAGTCCATACTCGCGGTAAAGGTGCGTCATCTCGTGCGCCACGCGCTCACCGCTTTTGCCGCGGTGCTGGCGCTGGTTGTACGCCGGGATCGGACAATAGTGACATGAAAAACTGCACCCGTACGTAAGGACAAGAGAGCTCACCGGGCTGTACCTGCGCACGAGGCGAGCCGGGAGCGGCTTGTCGGCGAGTTCGGCCATGCGTCCGGGCGGTTCGAGAAGTGAATACCCGAGCGACGGATGCGGCAGTTCGTCGAGGTCGCCCAGAAGACACTGGACGCCGGTATTCACAAGCTGCTGCGTGACGCCGTCCGCGCCGCCAACGCCATACACGAGCCCCGGCACCGAGTCGAGTATTCCGCCGTCGCGCGCCCTCAGAAAGGCTCGTCTGAAGGGCTCGCCCCGGCGGTGCGCGGACAGCAGCCTTTCTAAAAGGCTCAAAAGCACATGCTCTTCGCCGGTAACGACAACGTCGGCCCCCCAGGGGTCACGCGGGTCATTGCTGAAAAGGTCCCACGGTTCATAGATCGCCTTGGGGCCGCCGGCAATGATGAGCGGGCGGTCGTCCGGACTGATGCTGCACGCGTCGCGAATGAGCTCAATTGCAGGCTCCGTGTGAATGTGCATGGCCGACACCATAAAGATGTCGGGGAGTTGGCCTTCAATGCGGGCCCTCGACGGGCGAAAGCGACGATTCCACTGCTGGAGGACTATGCGCGTCCGGGGAAGACCTGCAGCGCACATCGCGGCGCCGATTGCGCGCACTCCGGCGGGCGCCATGTGCGTGTCGGCATAGACGAACGGCAGCATCTGTGTCCGGGGATCAAATGCGCAGGCGATGACAGACGTGAGGTCGTGGCCGGCCGCAGCGCGACGTACGCGGCTGAGGAGCGCGGTGAACTCGCCAGTCTTGAGCAGCTCCTGTCCTTGCGAGCGGCGGGGCAATTCCATCGGCACATCTCCCGGCTGTGAGCCTCAAGGGTCATATCGCTGCGTTCTGACTGCGCATCCCATCGGCGAATGCGAGTGCGGCCTGGCTATCTTCGCGTGAACAGCGCTTGTCCGCAGGCGGCCTCGCATTCATGAGCGAACCGTCAGGTGTTCTTTCGCTCTCGAAAATGAATGCCGGGTTTCCAATGGCTATTCTACCGCCTCACCGGAAAGGTGGCAAGCGCACAATGTCGCAGCCGGAAACGCCCCTGTCTCCAAAAAGAAAAGGCCCCGCATTTGTGCGGGGCCTGATGTTCTTGCGATTATCGGATTTTAGAGGGGGCGGACGTTTGTCGCCTCGGGACCCTTCTTGCCTTCTGCCGGCTCGAACTCGGCCTTCTGACCTTCCTTGAGGCTTTTGAATCCTTCTCCCTGGATACTGGAGTGATGGACGAACAAGTCCTTGCCTCCGTCATCGGGGACGATAAACCCGTATCCCTTCTGATCGCTGAACCACTTTACTGTACCGGTTGGCACATCAACCTCCCTTTTGCCCCTTACCGGGGCCGAAATTGGAACTCCCTCTTTGTTGTAATGGGGACAAGGCGGCGAGGGATACTGACCTGTCGCAACTTAACCAGTACATTAAACCAACAAGCCGGGGAAAAGTCAAGAGTATTCGAAAATAAAGGTCGAGCATGGTGCGCCACCGCGCGACGCGGTGCAGTAGCCCCCGTTTGCGCGGGGACATACGGTCGACCGCAACGCAGACTGCGAAACGCAAAAGGATGCGCATTGCCGTCAACTTGATCACGCGACGGCCGGCAGACGGAGTGTAGTATGATTGTGTGGTCGCCCCACTCCAATGCCGTGCCTCCATGTGCTCGCGAGGATCGGTTGCCGTCGCCTTGTAGTTGCTTTTCTCAGAATTTAAGTCACAAATCTGATTTTCATGGCACAAAGCGGCATTTTGTGATGTCGTACACGATGGAGTACGTCCGACAGGACGCGCAGGCAGCGCGAACGCTCCTCATGGGAGACCCTTCATGGAAACCAGTGACATGAAGATATTGGCGGTTGCTGCTCATCCGGACACGGTCGAGGCGTTGAGAGCAGCCGTGGCCGATGGGCTGCGCGGGGCCCGGCTACTTACCGTCAATAGCGACTCGGAGGCGCTCGAAACAGCCCACCGCGAAGACCCGGATGTGATCCTGATCGACATTGCCACGCCGGGCATAGACGCCCATGCGATCTGCCGGAGGTTCAAGGAAGACGAACGCCTGCAGGAAATCCCGGTGCTCTTTCTGACCACACACGCGATTGACCGCGGTGCTCTGGAGGCGGGGGCGGAGGGTTTTCTACACACGCCGCTGGACGAGATCGAACTCATGGCCCAGGCGCGGGCCATGGCGAAGATCAAGGCAGCCAGTCGGTTTCAGCGTCAGGAGAAAGAACAACTGGCTGCGTTGGTCGCACAACGCACGCGTGCGCTGGAACAAGAGCTGGCAGAGCGCGTAAGGGCGGAGGAGAACTACCAGAGTCTATTCCGCGAGATGCTTAACGGCTTCGCGCTGCACGAGATTATCTGCGACGCACAGGGCACTCCCGTGGACTACAGATTCCTTGCTGTCAACCCGGCCTTTGAGTGCCTGACCGGCCTCAAGGCCCGGGATGTTGTGGGGCGAACCGTTTTGGATATATTGCCCGGCACAGAGCGGCATTGGATTGAGATATACGGCAAAGTTGCACTCACCGGTGAACCGGCGGCCTTTGAGAACTATCACGCGGAGCTGGATAAGCATTTCGCGGTGACGGCCTTCCGGCCCGCGCTCGGCCAGTTTGCCTGCATCGTCGCCGACATCACTGAGAGCGCCCGCGCAGCGGAAGCGCTCCAGGAGAGCGAGGAGCGCTTCCGCTGCCTCGTGGAGTCCGCTCCGGAGGCGATCTTTGTCCAGAGCGGGGGGCGCTTCGTTTACATCAATCGGGCCATGCTTGCCCTTTTCGGCGCTTCGAAAGCCGAAGAACTGCTCGGCACGGACTTCATGGAGCGCATGGCGCCGGAGTGGCGCGAGGCCATCATAGATCGCATTCGTGTCCAGCGCGAGACGGGGCAACCGGCGCCGCTTATGGAGCAGGAGTACCTGCGCCTCGACGGCTCCCGCGTTCCCGTCGAGACTACGGCGGTAGCGATCCGTTTCGAGGGCAGCGATGCAAATCTCGTCTTTGTCCGCGACATCACCGAACGCAGGCAGGCCGAGCGCGAGCGCGAGGCCACAACTGAGGTCCTGCGCCTCATCCACGAACACGCTCAGGTACGCACGCTGATGTCGGCTGTCACGCGGTTTCTGCAGAAATGGACCGGATGCGAAGCCGTCGGCATCCGCTTGAAGGACGGCGACGATTATCCCTATTACGAGACGCGCGGTTTTCCTCAGGAGTTCGTGCTGGCCGAGAGCTCTCTATGCGAGCGGGATCCGCAGGGCCAGGTCAAGCGCGACGCGGACGGGAACCCCGTGCTTGAATGCATGTGCGGGAACATCCTGCGTGGCCGTTTTGACCCGGCCATGCCCTTCTTCACGGAGCGAGGCAGTTTCTGGTCGAATTGCACGACCGGACTCCTCGCCTCCACGGCCGAGGCCGACCGTCAGGCGCAGACGCGCAATCGTTGCCACGGCGAGGGGTACGAATCCGTGGCCCTCATCGCCCTACGATATGGGGCGGACACGCTCGGTCTGGTGCAGATAAACGACAAGCGGCCGGACCGGTTCACCCCGGAGATGATCGCGCATATCGAGCATCTGGCGGGCCAACTCGGCCTGGCATTGGCTGAACGGCTGGCTGAAGCCGCTCTGCGCGAGAGCGAGGAGCGGTTCCGCAGAATCTTCGAGGAATGTCCCATCGGCATCGCGACCTCGAACGCGGATTTTCATTTCCTGCGCGCGAACGCAGCATTTTGCAGAATGATGGGGCGGAGTGAATCCGAGTTGCAGACACTGTCTTTCAGGGACATCACTCACCCGGACGACGTGGGTCGCGACGAGAAAGAAATCCGGCGGTTGCTGCGGGGGGAGATTCCGGTTTACAATGCGGAGAAACGATACCTGCAGGGAAATGGAGAAGTGGTCTGGGGCGGCGCGACGGTCACGACGGTGCGTGATTCCGGCGGGTCATTTCAATGCTTTCTTGCCATGGTGGAGGATATCACCGAACGCAAGCGTGCTGAGAACGCATTAGCCGTTTCGGAGATCCGGTATCGCCGTCTTTTTGAGGCGGCGCACGATGGAATCCTGATTCTTGATGCTGAGACCGGGATGATAGTTGATGTGAATCCGTTCCTGGTCGAACTGCTCGGCTACTCGCGGGAAGAGTTTCTCGGCAAGAGCCTCTGGGACCTCGGATGTCTCGCGGATGCTCTCGCCAGCCAGGACAGTTTCCGTAGATTACAAGCGCAGGGATATGTCCGCTATGAGAACCTGCCGCTGGAAGCGGCTGACGGCCGACGGCTTGAAGTCGAGTTTGTCAGCAACGTCTATCTTGCGGACCACCGAAAGGTGATCCAGTGCAATATCCGCGACATGACCGAACGCAGGAGGGAAGGGGAGGAGAGGGTCAGACTCGAAACCCAGCTGATCCAGGCGCAGAAGATGGAGTCGGTTGGGCGCCTCGCCGGCGGTGTGGCGCATGACTTCAATAACATGCTGGGCGTGATTCTCGGTTATGCGGAACTGGCCTTGGCCAAAACGGCGCCGGACAATCCGATTCATGCCGATCTGGAGGCTATCCGCAAGGCTGCCGAACGCTCCAGCGACCTCACCCGCCAGTTGCTCGCCTTTGCCCGCAGGCAGACCGTTGCCCCCAAGGTGCTGGACCTCAACGAAGCCGTCGGAAGGATGCTCAAGATGATCGAACGGCTTATCGGTGAGGACATCGATCTCGCCTGGCTGCCGGGGGAGAACCTGCGTCCTGTCAGGATTGACCCATCCCAGATCGACCAGATACTGGCCAACCTGTGCGTAAACGCGAGGGACGCCATCGCGGACGTCGGCAGGATTACCATAGAGACGAAAACGGTTACTCTGGATGAGGCCTATTGCGCAGAGCACGCGGAGGCTATCCCCGGAGAGTATGTTATGCTCGCCGTCAGCGACGACGGCTGCGGCATGGACAAGGAAACGCTGGAGTATATTTTCGAACCCTTCTTTACGACCAAGGGCGTCGGCGAGAGCACCGGCCTCGGTCTGGCCACGGTCTACGGCATCGTCAAGCAGAATAACGGCTTCATCAATGTCTACAGCGAGCCGGGGCACGGGACGACTTTCAAGATTTACCTGCCGCAAAGTAGCGGCGAAGTGGACGCGGTAAAGAGGGCTCGTCCGGCGGCTCGCGCCTCGCGCGGGCACGAGATCATCCTGCTGGTGGAGGACGAGCCTGCCATCCTGAAAATAGCCGCGTTGATGCTCGAAAAGCAAGGCTACGCCGTGTTGAAGGCGAACACTCCGGGCGAGGCCATCCGCCTGGCCAGGGAGAGTGCCGGAGATATTCACCTGCTGATGACCGACGTCGTCATGCCCGAAATGAACGGCCGCGACCTGGCCAAAAACCTTTTATCCCTCTACCCCGACCTGAAGCGCCTCTTCATGTCCGGCTATACGGCCGACGTCATCGCCCACCGCGGTGTGCTGGACGAAGGGGTGTATTTCATCCAGAAGCCCTTCACGAGTGAAGACCTCGCCGTCAAAGTACGAGAGGCCCTGGATGCTGGATAGCCAAAGGCGGCGTGGCGCCTGCTGACGGACACGCGCTCCGCCTGGTCGGCAAAGACCTGCATTGCCCAGCCCGCGCCAGGGCTGCGGCCTTGCCCCCCCCGACATAGCGCTCAGGGCTTCAGCCGCACAATGTCCTTCCGGCTCCTGATATCTCGCCTTATCTTATCTCGACCTTCGCCTTGCCGGAGACGGTGGTGTTGAATGTGGCGAAGCCGCCGGCGCTTGCCTTCAACAGCCCTGCGCCCTTACCGTCGATCTTCGCCTCGAACTGTTTGCCCGGAGTCAGGTCACAGATGTAGAACGTCACCTGGCCGTTGGCCTCGACCTCGAACGTCGCCGAGTCGAGCGCTTTCTCCTCCCTGGCGAAAACGATTGCCGTCTTGCCGCCAAGCAGGACGCCGTTTACGTCCTCAGACGCTACACGTGAGTATTCCGGAAAGTCGTCCTTGCCCTCCTCGGTGATATTGACCAGCATGAAGAAGACGTCGTCCTCCCGGCTTTCCGCGTTGCACACCTCGATTGAATACGTCCCCGGCGTCGCGCCGTCATAGCGGCCTTCGACATAGGGGACATTGCGCCCCTCGGACCGGTCGGCATTTGTCGGCACCCAGAACTCGTTGCCCTCTCCTCCGCGCCGCGTGACGGCCGGCTTCTCAGGCGAAAGCACCTCTATCTGAAGCCGTCCCTGTCCCTGCCCGACAAGAATCTCGTTCCCGTCGAAGGTCTCCGACACCGCATCCTGCCTCACCTTGTTGCCGTTCACAAGCGGACGCTCCATCACGCGCAGGTTCCAGATTTTGTCGCAGAATCTATCCATGCCCTCGGGCTTTTTCGAGGCGACCCGGTCGTAGATGAGCAGCACCTGCGGCTTGAGAAAGAACATCTGCCTCGTGAAGTACTTCAGTTTCGCGCTGTTATATGCCTTCGTCGCGTCGCCCTTCACGTAGCCGTAGACATTCCCGCCGTCTTCATAGGCGGTGATGTCGCCGGTATCGTAACTGGTCTTTCGCTCCTCGTACGTCGACCAGTCTCTTATTGCGTTCCAGTACCAGTAAGGGCGTTCGTTCGGCTGGCGCCGGCCGGGGAAGCCGTCCGGGACGCCCATGTACTGCCCCCCGTCATTTACTTCAACGAGGTCGTCGGCGTAGATGAATTTCTCCTGCGGCCACCATACGAGCATAGTGTTTTTCGAGACCGTTCGGCGGAAGAAGTTTCTGTAATGGTCGTCGTCGTTGCCGCAGTAATAACCGGCATGAACCGCAAGGTCGCCTTTGTAGTGGATCATGAAAGAATTCTGGTCGAAATGATTGTGCTTCGTCCAGTAATCTCCACAGCGAAAATCTATCCAGCGGCTCTCCGGCCCCCAGCCGTCCTTCATGACGACTACGCCGGTGCCGGGGAAGATGTGATTGGTCGGCAGTTCCGCAACCGGTTTTTCCGCGACGTCGGGGTCCATCCACAGGAAGTTTTCGACCGCTGCGCCCATGATGCCGTCGGTATTGAGGTGATTGTAAAACCACTTGACGTGCCCGTCGCGGTTGCGCCCGACGCAATATGCCTCCATGACCCTGTCGTGCCAGAGAGTGAAGGGATTGTCGTTGTCGTCTTCGTTGGAGAAATAGCCGTTGGGCTTTATCTTGTAGAGATGCGCGTTGCCGCAGTTGCGAAAGAACGGATTCTCAAGATAACTGCGGTCCCCCGTTGCCGTGCGCCACGCCTCTGCCCAGTGGATATACCAGCGCATTGAATGATGCTGGTAATCGACGCTCTCGGGCCAGTCTCCGCCGGAAAGCAGTTCGCCGAGTTTGAGCATCTGTCCGAATTTACCCTGCGCCGCGTCAACCACTTTTTCCACTCCGGGCGTTTCGCCGTAAACCGCCAGCGCCGCAACGCCCGCGCTTGTCGCGTTACCCTGGCCGTTAGCCATCAGGTAACAGGCCTCTATATCCGGTATGCGCGCGATGGCCTCCGCGCCGAGACGGTCAACGATGACCTTGCGGTCGGCGGCGGAGAATTTGGGGTAGTTCGCGACCCAGTCATAGGCAAGCGCGGCAAGCCGGAGGTTATCCGGGCCGGAGAGGTCGGCGGTCTTGAGCGCGGCAATGCAGCTCTGCGCGGCGCGTTCGTCACCCTGCAAGAGCCAGCGAAGCGCGTCGCCGGGAAGCCCGCCGGGAAGGGGATTGCTTCGCCCGTCGCGCACCCAGCCTGCGACCGTAGCGACGCTTGCGAATTCATCGTCAGCCGTTATCCATATGCGCGGATGGTCCGGCCGGACGGCGTAGCCGGCCATGACGCCCTCCGCTGCGCGCGCAGTGAGAACGCACCCGAAAACGACAGCCGCGACAACTAAACCGCAAAGCAACCACCCGTATTTGTGCCTGTTCGCGCTCATTTGAATCCTCCCGAAGTCAGTCCTGCCGACAATGAGTTTCCATAAGCCCTGCCGCAAGCCGCGTAACCTGAATCATTGTAAGACCCTCTCTATTGCGCGGTCAACCCCCTTGCCTTTGCACTTCGAGAACGTGCTTGAACCGCCACACAAATGGGGGACAATTAGAACATGCAGGGCGCGTACCCTTGTAGCGAGTATCTGACGCGACGTCAGACTCTGACGCAGGCAGAGAATGGAGGTCTGTATGAAGCGAAGAACGCTCCTTAAGGCTGCGCCAGTCGTGGCCGCGATGGCCGCCAAGGCGATTGCCTCCGGTGAAGAGCCCGCCGCACAGAAGCTGGAACCCGTTACACTGCCAAAGCCTGAGACCGAAGGCGGCAAGTCCGTTCTGGCCGCGCTTAAGGAAAGAAGGACTATCCGCGAGACGAGCTCTAAACCGCTTCCACTCCAGACGCTTTCCAATCTGCTCTGGGCCGCATGGGGGGTGAACCGCGAAAAGGGGCCGTTCGACCAGATCGGCAGAACGGCCGCATCGGCCAGCAATTCCCAGGAAATCGACATTTACGTCGCGATGGCTGAAGGTGTGTATCTCTATGACGCGCCCGCTCACCGGCTGACCCCTGTCGTCGCGCTGGACGTGCGCGCCAAGTGCGGCAACCGCGGCCGGACGCTCGGTGTTGAAGCGCCGGTGAGGCTCATCTTTGTCGCGAATCTCGCCAGGTACAACAGCGCGGGCTTCGACGAACCGGGTCTGCACAACGCGGAGATACAGAAGTCGTACTACAACGTTGCGACCGGCCTCATCGCCGCCAACGTGTACCTCTATGCCGCCTCCGAGGGGCTTGCCGCGTGGTTTCACAATTGCGACAAGACGGCGCTGGCCAAAGACCTAAAGCTCTCGCCGGAAGAGCGAGTCCTTTACGCCCAGACGGTTGGCTATCCGGCATAGGGCCGGCTGTTGTCAGTCCTTGATAGAGTCGACGATGGCCTTGTACATGACGGATTTCTTCTTCAGGAAGTCCCTGAACTCGCCGCCTTCTTCAAAGCGCACCATCGAGATCACGAGGTCCAGGCTCGGCTCGACCACCACGCACGAACCCGATGCGCCGGGGTGCCCCATGGCGGCGTCACTTAGCCCGTCAATGTCGAATTGCTTTATGCCTACGCCCCAGCGGACTGTCGTGTCCGGTTCAAACCTGTCCCGCCCCGGCACCGGCATCATGCTGCGGATAACCCCCGGATGGAAGAACCGCTTGTCGCCGTAGACCCCGCCGTTGAGCACCATCTGTCCTATCCGCGTGAGGTCGATGGCTGTGCTCAGGCTCCCGTACGAGGTAAATTCCGCCTCCGTGTCCACGCAGCCGAGCGGGTCGAAAAGATGCTTGCGGTAAAGCGTCGGTATCGCGTCGCCGCTCATCATCTCCATGAGTTTCCCGCCAAGCGCGAGCCCCGTCCCTTCATACCTGTGCCTGAGGCCCACTTCAAGCGTAGGGTAGAGGTCGGCCACGCCTTCTTCGAGGTCGTTCGCGAGGTCTCCCCAGTGCGTCGTGAAGCCGCCCGTGTGTACGTAGCAGTCGCGGAAGGTGAGCGGGCGGCCGGTTGTTCTCGAAGGGAGATTTCTGAGCGCAGGAATATAGGTGCCGACGGGTTCGTCGAGCCCTATGAGCCCGCGGTCGACGAATTCCAACAGAAGGACAGCCGAGAGAAACTTCGTCGTGGACGCGAGCGGTCCCCGAGTCGACGCGGTAAAGGCCTTGTCAGCCTCCGGTCCGCGTGCCTGGGTGCCGTACCCCTTGTTAACGACGATTACCCCATGGCGAACCACACAGAGGCTGAATCCAATGCCGACGTCCTTTACCCATGCCTCGCATGCCGCGTCAATCGTCTCTACTGCATTGTCCGCCATGCCTGCTTCGGCAGGCGTCCCCTCGCGAAGCACGCGCGCCGTCTCGCCGTCCATGACTGCCGGACAGACGAATTCGTTACTGTAAACCTTGTCGTACCCGTAGTAGTGGCGCTTGAAGCCCACCCACCACTGGCGTTCCATTCCCATGAGTGAGCCGCCCGGGACGGGCTTGCCCGCGGCCTTAAGCGCCGTCAGGTCATGGAGCGCCGCAACCATGAACGCCTCTATTGTCTCTTTCTGCGTGGACTGCCCCTGGGCGGGCGTGACAGTATTAGTGCGCGGTATGCGACTGCGGTTCAACTGCTCGAACTCATCCTTGTGGTCGTCGGCAAGAGTCTTGTCAATGCCGGCTGCGTCAAGAAGCGCGTCCTGCATATAGGCCGTCTGCCCCGTCCCTGCGTTCTCGTCCGACGTGGAGGGTGCGCCGGCAAGCCGGAACAATGTCACGAACCGTTTGGACGTCAGGTCGTTTGCCCGGTGCACCTCGACGACTGCCGCATATCGTCCGGGCTTCTCCGCCGACGTTACAGGATTACCCGCGCCGTCGTAAAACGAAGCCGTGATGGTATAGGGACCGATGAGCCCCTCTACGGCATCCGGGTCGTCGAAATCGCACGATGGGAATTCGCTCGTATCAAAGCAGAAAGGGCCGAAGCGTATCTGATGCATGATGTATTCCTGCATGGCCTCTGCGCTGGGAGGTTCCTGCGCCGATGCCGCAGAGGATACTCCTGCAAGAGCGAACATGCACATGGCTAGCGCGATGACATAACTTAGCGTTCCCATTCGATTCTCCTTGTCCGGTATTTCTCGAATCGCCTCGCCCGATGCAGACGGAGGCATATACACCATTATAGCGTGTTGCTTGTGTCGGCGAGACAAATTCGTGTCCGGTGTATGAAAGTCGAGTAGCGGCTTCCCACTGTCGCGAATCCGCCCTTGACTTCCATCCTGCGCGGGCGTAAGTTACCCTCCATTGGTTTGCCCCTGTATGTGCCGGAGGATTTGAATTGACCGCGACAGAGACCGCTGCCCCTGGTGTACGCAGTTACTACGGCTGGATCGTCCTCGCTGTGGGGACGCTCGTGGTCTTTGCGTCGCTGGGGCTGGCGCGGTTTTCCTATGCGGTTGTGCTGCCCGCCATGCAGGAGGGGCTGGGATTGGACAATACCCAGGCAGGCGCCCTTGCCACTGCCAACCTCGTGGGGTACCTTGCTTTCTGCCTCATCGGAGGCGCGTTGGCCTCCCGCTTTGGTCCGCGCGTGGTCATAGTGTGCGGGCTCTCTCTCGCGGCCGTCGCCATGGTGATGACGGGTCTGGCCGGGAGTTTCACGACCGTGGCCGTCACGCGCGCGCTCGTCGGCATCGGCAGCGGCGCAAGTAACGTTCCTGTCATGGGCCTCATGGCCGCGTGGTTTGCGCCAAGGCGGCG
>CALMGO010000366.1 GCA_937863625.1 uncultured bacterium | reverse complement strand
GTTCTACAATGGCAAGAAACGCCGGATGCTTCTCCTTACCGCCGGCCGGTTGGGGATTTTTTCTTCGAAAACAGCAGTGTCGGTACTGAGATACTGTCCCGACGAGGTGGTCGGCATTATTGACGCCAGGCATGCCGGTGAAGATCCCGCCGCCGTCATTGGGATCGGTTCGGGCGTCCCGATCTTCCCGACCGTAAGCGACGCCCTCGCCGCAAAGCCCGATTCACTTGTCATCGGCATTGCCCCCATGGGCGGAGGTCTTGACCCTCTCTGGCGCGCCGAATGCCTCGAAGCATTAAGAGCCGGCCTCAACGTTATAGCCGGGCTTCACATTGCACTTGCCGAAGACGTGGAACTCGCTTCAGCCGCCAAATCGTCCGGCGCGCGCATATTCGACGTCAGGATGTCTCCCGACGGCCTGCCTGTTTCGACGATGAAGGCAATGGACGTCAACGCCTACAGGGTGCTCACGGTAGGCACGGATTGTTCGAGCGGCAAGATGCTTGCCGCGCTTGAACTCACAAAGGCCGCCCGTGCCGCTGGGCTTGACGGCCGGTTTGTCGCTACTGGCCAGACCGGGATCATGATCGTCGGCAAGGGTATCGCAATCGACCATGTAATTAGCGATTTCACTGCCGGCGCCGTTGAAAAGATGATAGTTGAGGACAGCGATGCTGACATGCTCTTTGTCGAGGGGCAGGGAAGCCTTGTACATCCGGGGTATTCCGGGGTGACTTTGAGCCTTATGCACGGAGCGCTTCCCAACGCGATGGTCATGGTTCACGATGCGTCGCGGCAGAACGTGCGAAGTTACCCCCGTGACGTGAAATTGCCCGGCTTGGCGGCTATGATTGAACTGAGCGAAACAGTCATGCGCCCGGTATTTGAGTCAAAGGTGGTTGCCATTTGCCTTAATACCGCTACTATGTCAGAAGACGACGCGCGCCGTGCCGTTGACGACGCTCAAAGGGAGACGGGCCTGCCCGCGGGTGACGTGGTGCGCTTTGGCGCCCAACCCGTCTGGAACGCGGTAAAGGAGGCGTACGATGAAGCTGCGAACCGAAACTCTTAAACTCATCCTTCACCATCCTTTTGAAACGGCGCACGGGCGGTCATCGTCGCAGACCTGCGTTGTGGTCTTTCTCGAACAGGAAGGGATCATAGGCATAGGCGAAGCGGCCAGCTGCACCTACCTCAACCAGTGTGCTCCCGAGACCGAAAAGGTCCTCGCGCGGATGGAAGAATACCTCCCGACTGATGCCTTCGAGCTGGAAGATACCATGCGTATACTCGAAGACCGCTTCCCCGAGTTTCCCGCCGCAAGGTGCGCTATCGACACGGCTCTTCATGACATGGTTGGCAAGAGAACCGGCCTGCCGCTTTACAGGTATTTCGGCCTGTCAGCCGGCGAGGCGAGAAAGACGAGTTTCACCATAGGCATTGACACCGTCGAAATGGTCGAAAAGAAAGTCGATGAGGCGCGCAACTACTCGATACTTAAGATTAAACTCGGCGGAAAGAACGATATCGACGTCGTCAAGGCGGTTCGAAAGCTCACCGATGCCACCCTGCGCGTAGACGCCAACGCGGCCTGGAAACCCGCCGAGGCCGAGAAAAAGATGAAAGCCCTCGCCGACCTCGGTGTGGAGTTTGTCGAGCAGCCGCTGGCAAGGGCCGATATCGCCGGCCACCGCAAACTGAAATCCAAAGGCATCCTCCCCATAATGCTCGACGAGACGGTCCAGACCTCGCGCGATATCCCCGGCGTGGCCGACGCATGTGACGCCGTCAATGTCAAACTCACAAAGGCCGGAGGCCTTCGGGAAGCCCATCGAATGATCGCCACGGCCCACGCGTGCGGCCTCTCGGTCATGCTTGGCTGCATGGTGGCGTCCTCCGTCAAAATCACCGCCTCGGCGCATCTCTCGCCGCTTGCAGAATACCTCGACCTCGACGGCAATCTCCTCGTCGCCAACGACCCCTATCGCGGTCTCATCAGCGCTTTTGGCGAGATGCTTCTTCCCGACGGCCCAGGCCTGGGCCTCGTGGATGCCTACGGGCCGCACGACTTTCACGACTGACGCCTCGGCTGCAAAGTGTTGTCGTGGCTCAGTGGCCGGCTGGCCGGATTTCAGGGATTTCATCGAACATGGAATCCGCCTGGCGCGACTCTAACAGTAGGATAGTTGAGCACAGCCTCCTTGTACTGAGTCAGTGGGGACGCATGTGGCCGCACGCACAGAGCAATTACGGGACGAGGTCGACATCCTCGCGTACCGCACCGGCGACATCGAAGCCCTTGAGCGCCTCATCTCCCGCTGGCAGGCCCGCATCTACAGCTATATCCTTGCCATGATCGGTGACCGCGACGCCGCTTGGGACGTATCGCAGGAACTCTGGCTTTCGGTTGTCAGCAGGCTTGGGCGAGGGTCTGAGATAGGGGATTTCACCCCTTGGGTCTACCGCGCCGCGTACAACAGATGCATGTCCCACCTGAGAAAAAGACGCCGTGACAAAGGGCAAGTTGCTGTGCTTGACGCCGTGGCTGACGAGGACAAAAGCTCGTCGGAGGCCGCGTCGAAGGCCGAGGACGCTCGAATCGTGCGGGAGTGTCTGGCGGAGCTTACCCTTGTGCTACGCGAGACGATGGCCCTTTTTTACGTGGACGGCCTCTCCATCAACGACGTTGCCGGGATACTCGGTGTCCCGCGCGGCACGGTGCAGTCAAGGCTCCACTACGGAAGGCTTGCAATCAGGAAGGCGCTTATGAAGAAAGGATACGGCGATGATCGAAGCTGAGGATAGTCGCCTTCGAGAGGCGATTTCGGGGGGGGCGGAGATGCCGGACGTCTTGCGCGGGCGATTCGACGAACAGATGAAGGCTGTCATGTCCCGCCGGTTGACGACCGGAGGCCGAATTGCGCGCCTGGCCGGAGCGACGCTGATGACTGTCGCCGCCCTGCTATTCGCGCTTCAGGTCGAGTTTGGGCGGCTCCTCATCATCTGTCGGACGAACGGTTCGAGTCGCGACTGGGGAGTGGTCTTCTTTGTCGCGGCTTTTTGCGCAGCAACGCTTGTCTTCGCGGCAGGCGCCTTGCACTGCATGTACGAACTCAGAACAAACCTCGTCGCATCGCGGCGTTTGCAGAAGCTGTCCTTTGCTATCCGCTACGGATGCCTCTTTGCCATAGGCATTCTCCTGCCCGTACTTGTGGTCTCGTTTACGCGTCGCGACGGGGACTACGTCAGGTATATGCTTGCGGCTTTCTCGCTCACCCTCTTCTATTGGTCACTCGTCGTTTTCCTTGCCCTCTACCGGGTGGCGCGTTGGAACCGCGAGGATGTCCTGCTCGAACTCAAACGCACCCGGCTTGAAATCGCGCTCTTGGCCGAGAGTATGTCTAAAAAGCCTGAGTAACGGCGTAGAGGCTCCTGGCGCCGCCTCGTCCACCTCCGAATTGCCCTGCCACACGTCCGGCGGGGAACCTGAGCTGCCGTGATTGTGTCGGTCTTTCCGGCAAGACGTACCATAGGCGCTTGCCATAACGGACGGCATCCTTAGAATCATCGTTTATAGTCGGGGCAGCCGCCCCTTTATTCCCGAGGAGCCTCTCCTATGCAATATCGCGTCGTTCCCAAATCCGGCGTCAAACTCTCCTGCATCAGTTTCGGCGGCATGCGCATCCCGAAGGTCTCCGACCAAGAGGCCACCGCCACCG
>CALMGO010000365.1 GCA_937863625.1 uncultured bacterium | reverse complement strand
GCATCTTCGCCTCCCGCGACGCGATATGGGCCGATGTGACCAGGGGCTGGGGGTATGTGTCCAATAACCCGCTCATGTTTGCGGACCCGTGGGGGCTGGAGTCGGATCGTTCACTCTATGAAGTGATAGACTGGATCAACAAGCAGCCGTATAGCGAGAGAGCAAAACGTGAGATGCGAGAACAGGCAAGACAGGGAGCGTATCCGCCCGGTTTTGAACAGCTGCACGTGAGAGACGACCTCGAGGCTGCCAGCGATGCACTCCATTCCGAAGGTCTTTTCACTGGACCTCGCTGGTCTCGGCCGAGTTGGTACGGGGCAGCATTTCTTGGTGACCCAAAGGGCTATCTGATGTGCGGACAGTACTGTGATGCGCTGAATAAAAAGCTTCAAAAAGGCAATAAGTGGACCTTGGGGGGCTGTACTGTGGAAGTTGTAAGAACCGGAGATTTTGAGCATGAGGCAATTAGGCTCGACTGTGGAAAAGATAATTGCTGGGTAATCGATGTGTACTGGGACAGTCTTTTTGACTCTGTGTGCCCAGGGGCCCCTTCAATATCCCTACGGCGATGTTCGGATTATGACAGCGAGGGAGGCTTATCCCCATCGTAGAGGGACGCGGCGCACGTCCGCCAGTCAGGGAGGCATCACGATGCACGCTGGGCGTTTGTGGAAGGGTCTACGGATTGCGGGCGTGGTGGTAGCGGCCTTAGTTACCGTGACAATTCGCACATGCACAACACTCACGCAGTACGAAGCGTTGCCCACAATATCCAAGGCATGTGTGGGAGCAGTTGCGTCGAAACTCCTTGAAGAATCGAACGGTGCCGCTCTGAGCCGCGGATTTGTCGAGCGAGATTATATCCGCGGTCTGGCTGTGATGCCAGCCGGCGTACGTGACCGCGACTTGTGGGAGTATTGTGCCAATCGAGTTGTGCCCGTTACGCTCGTTCACGATTCTGGTACACCGACACCGTTGTCCATCGACGGACGTTCCGTGCCAATGCAGTTCTCCGTTGAAATGACATTTCCGCAGGTGTTGGCGTTTGTGCCTTCAGAAGAGTACGGTGGCGAATCCGTCTACATGACTGTGTGTGTGCTTGATACGGTCTCAGCGCCGCTTGGTTTCAGCATTATCAACATCAGCAGAAGCCAGGCACAGGCAAAAGGTGACGCGCGGACAGCGTGGGAGTTCTTCAAGACAGCCGCGCAGCTCTGGGACTCTGCCAACGAAGGGCAATGGGACCGGTTCGACGATCTATGTGGTACCTTTCGGCAGACGGACAGATTTGAGTGCACCTTGCCGGATCGCAAGTTGTCTTTCTCTGGAGAGCAGCTCACTCTAGGATAAATGGGGACAGATACCATTTAATGGTGTTGACCTAAGTGTTGTAATTGGCTGATGTGTGCCCATGCCAAGGATGGCGAGAGTCACAGTTAGAGGCTGGCCGCAGCACGTCACGCAGCACCCTCCATGCAGCGCCGTTCTCCTCACATGGAGACGAGAAACAACATCATTGCATCCTGCGCAAATCGCGGTAATATCTCCTCGGTAGCGTCGCATACGTACTCGTGGGACGACGCCGACCGGCTGACGAAGTTCGATAACTCAACCGGCACGGACAATGACGCCGTATATGCGTACCTGCCGGGTAGCGGGATGCGCTACAAGAGGACTCAAGGCGCGACTGTGGAGTACTATGTCTACGATGGGGATAACGTAGTGGCCAGTTACGCCGCAAACGGGACGTTAAACGCCCGTTACGTAACGCCCGGGTTGGATGACAACCTCTCCGAGACCCGTGGCGGCTCCACCTATTACTACATGCAGGACGGACTGGGTAGCGTGAGAAATCTCGTTGATGCAGACGAGGCCACGCAGAACGTGTATGATTATTACGCCTTCGGCAATGCGCTTGGTACAGAGACTACCGGCGTTGCCAGCCCCTATCGTTACACCGCCCGCGATTACGAATCCGGCGGCATTCTCAACATGCACTACTACCGCAACCGCTACTACCTCCCCTCCATCGGCATCTTCGCCTCCCGCGACGCAATGTGGGCCGATATACACAGGGGCTGGGGGTATGTGGGGAATAGGCCGACGTACTACGTCGATCCGTACGGGTTAGGGCCAGTTGGTGACTTTTTCGATTGGCTCGCGGGCTTTTTTGGTGGTGGCGACGATGCGGGACCCGATGTGCCAACGGCACCAGTTGTGCCGGGAAATGGGCAGACGGAAAACGCAGACGGAACCACATGCCCCGGGGAAGACCTGCCCTTCGGAGGGTTGCCAGGGGACGAAGTCTTCAATGGCATGGGGCGCCGCTCACCTGATCCCGATGAGGTGCCTGATGCCGGCGGAGGTCTTGGGGTTCCGGCCCCGGTGGGTCAACCGGCGATACCGGAAGCGGCGTGGGAAACGCTCAGACACCTCAAAGGGCACAACTGGAGCCCGCCGCGCGATTATAAGGGCGGGGAACCGTTTAGGAACGACGCCGACCACCCGTCACTTCCGAAGGATGGCAAATTCAAGGAGTACGACATTCATCGCCATGTCAGGGGTGTAGATCGCGGAAACCACAGGCTTGTCAGAGACATAAACACCAACCGGGTCTGGTATACGCCAGACCATTACACTACCTTTTATGAGATGATACCATGAGCGACAAAGACACATTCCGTGAAACGCTGGCCCGGAGGGGCAGCCCACATCTTCTGCTCTATTCCGACGACCCGACTCGGCTCAGAGAGTGCCTCGACGGTCTTCCAGAAAAGGTCTTTAACGTCTGGAGGATCGAAGGCAGCCACCTTACAACAAAGGAAGGAGCCCTTCGCGAGTTCGCGCTTAAGATGCGGTTTCCCGACTATTTCGGCCGTAACTGGGATGCACTGCGTGATTGTCTTGGCGATTTGGACTGGGGCGATCTTGACCCAGTGCACCAGGTAGTCCTGATTCAAGACGCTGACAGCATTTCTCGCTTGGGGGCAAAAGAAGCGCCGATTCTGTGTCGTATCTTCGATGACTCCGCGAGTGGCTACGAGCACTGGGAAACGGAGTGGGCATACAAGGTTATCCTTCAGACCGAGAGCGCGAGTTCTGAAGCGCTGATCGCGGCGATCAGGGTGAACGACCTGGAATACGCGAACCTCGCGCTCGATGGATAGCGTGCAGATGGGCACGTAACTGGGGACAGAACGTAAATGGGGACACCCATAACCGTGTAGGTCAAGGACGAAGTTCGATAACGCAACCGGCACGGACAACGACGCCGTATATGCGTACCTG
>CALMGO010000364.1 GCA_937863625.1 uncultured bacterium | reverse complement strand
GTGGGCAGCCGACACGCCATAGCGGTGGGGTTTCTTTCCTATGACCTTGGGGGATACATCGAAACTTGTACCATGTCGAGGCACGCACCAGACCCGCTGCCCCTGGTGCATTTCGCGCTATACACGGAGTATTTGAGTTATTGCCAGGAATCAGGGGCACTCTGTCTCCACCGCTCGGACGGTACGACAAGCAACGTCACTCTCAGCAGCCTGAGCTTGGACGCGGGCGCCACATATACGCATTCGCAGGAAGTGTGTGCACCCCGTGGCGAAGTGACTTCGAACTTCACGCAGGATGAATACATCACGGCCGTGGGAAGGGCTAAGGAGTATATACTCTCCGGCGACATCTACGAGGTCAACCTATCTCAGCGTTTCATGCTTAGTTACGGGGGCTCGCCGGCTGAGCTGTACCTCAGGTTGCGCCGATACAACCCGGCCCCTTACGGCGCGTTTTTCAAGGGCCCCGATTGGGCAGTACTCTCGTCGAGCCCGGAGCTATTCTTGAGCATTCGAGGCAATCACATCGTAACTCGCCCAATAAAGGGAACAGCAAGGCGTAGCGCGGACACGACAGCCGACGCGACGGCGGCCGGAATCCTTGCTAATTCGGTCAAGGATAACGCCGAGCTGGCCATGATCGTCGACCTTGAACGAAATGACCTGGGCAGAGTATGCCGCTATGGCAGCGTCAGGGTCGCCGAGGCCAAGAGGGTGGAGACATTTGCGCGCGTTCACCATCTCGTCTCGACCGTGGAGGGGACGCTTCGCGAGGAATCAGACCTCGGCGCGATACTCGCGGCGACATTCCCCGGCGGCTCCATTACCGGCGCGCCAAAGATCCGGGCGATGCAGGTAATCGACGAGCTCGAGCCGTGCCGCAGAGGTGTCTATACCGGCGCCATAGGGTACATACTGCCAGGAGGGCGGGCCGAGTTTAATATCGCTATCCGCTCGATCATCTCCCGAGCCGGAGAACTGTCGGTGCAGGTGGGCGGGGCCGTGACGTCAGACAGCGTGCCGGAGGCCGAGTACCACGAAACCCTGGCCAAGGCGGAGGCGATGCTCGCCGCCGCCGGAGTACGGGACATTGCGACCATGACCGAGTCGGCTGGAACATGCAAATGAGCGAGAAATCATACGTGCGTTTCTTCGTTGACGGCCAAGGAGCGGATATCGAGTCCACCGCGCTGCCATTTGACTCGCTCTGTCTGGGCATAGGACTTTTTGAAACGGTTCTCGTCCTATCCGGGAGGCCGGTCTTTTTTCAAAGACACCTCGCACGCATGGCAGCATCCAGCCGCGATCTCGACATTGCGTCGCAGACCGATATCGAATGCATCTTTGAAGCGGCGCTCCTGAAAGCATCAGAGTATCACTTTCCACGGGCGCGAATGCGTATCAGCGTATTTAAGGGCGACGGCATTGCTCCATGCGCCGCCGTAATCACGCTGGCACAAGCCGCCAGGGCGCCCGAGAGCATATCTCTCGCCAAAAGCTCCTTGGTCCGGAATAAGCGTTGCGGACTTGCCGCTCACAAGACGGTTGACTACCTTGAATGCATTCTGGCGCGACGTGAGGCGGCCATGAACGGACATTATGATTCGATTATGCTCGACTCCGACGGCTACATAGCCGAGACGTCCACAGCCAACATCTTCCTTTTTTCTGGGGGACGGTTTGTAACGCCTGCCACAGGCAGCATCTTGCCGGGGATAGTACGAGGCTGGGTCATCGAAAAAGCAAGCGAACTGGCCGTCCCGATTGAGAACGCCGCGCTTCCAGCGGATATAGAAGACTCATGCGAGTCGGCGTT
>CALMGO010000363.1 GCA_937863625.1 uncultured bacterium | reverse complement strand
GAGTCGAGTGGAATGTCCCCCATCACCACCGGCCTTCTACGTTCATGCCGGTTGATTATCTCCTTGCCGAAAACGCCGACGGTTCAAAGACGCTCCACCTCTCCGAAATCGAACTGCGCCACCGCATGAAGTGGCTCGTCAGCCTCACCATCCGCCCCGGCCGTTCGCTCATCGAGATCACCGTCAAACTCTTCAACCGCACTCCGTTCATCCATTCGTTTCTCTACTTCACCAACGCCGCCGTCCACGTGAACCCCTCTTACCAGGTCATCTTCCCCGGCGACGTTCAGTTCGGCACGCAGCATGCCAAGGCCGACTTTATCCGCTGGCCGTTCTCGCGCGAAGTCTACGCAGGCATGGACTACACCTCCGGCGTCGACGTCAGTTACTGGAATAACCACCCCAACTGGCTCTCCATCTTCGCCTTCGAAAGCCGCCGCGATTTCTTCGGCGGATATGACCACTCACGAGACGCCGGCGTCGTGCACTTCGCCGACCACCACGTCTCGCCCGGCAAAAAGTTCTTCACGTTCTCCCCCAGCCCCGGCGGCCGGATGTGGGACGAGATACTCACCGACTCCGATGGCCCCTACCTCGAGCTCATGGCCGGCGCCTACAGCGACAACCAGCCCGACTACAGTTGGGTCGCCCCCGGCGAGACCAAGACCGTCACCGAATGGTGGTACCCCGTCCGCGGCCTCGGCGGCCTCGCCCACGCCAACCGTGACGCCGCGGTAAATCTCACTCTCACCGGCCGCGCCGCCCGCATCGCGCTAAATGCCACCGCTGCCTTCGCCGACGCCGTCGTCGTATTGAAATCGCGCGACAGCGTCCTCTTCGAGCACCGCATCGATATCGCCCCGGACGCGCCCTTCGCCCACACGCTCGACATCCCCGCCGGCGTCACCGAATACGACCTCTCGCTTGCGCTCTACTCGGCCGCAGGCCGCGAAATCATCTCCTACCGGCCCGAGCGCCGCGAGCCCGCCGTGGAGTTGCCTGCTCCCGTCACCCCTCCGCCTGCGCCCGCCGATGCCAAGACCAACGAAGAACTCGTCCTCGCCGGACTTCGCCTCGAACAGTTTCATAACGCCGTCCTCGAGCCCGAGCCTTACTACCGCGAGGCGCTGCGCCGCGACCCCTCAGATTACCGCGCCAATGTCGCACTGGCGATCTTATACCTGAAGCGCGGCCTGGCCTCTGACGCTGAGACCCTTCTCCTTCGCGCCGTCGCCCGCGCCACGGCTAACTACACGCGCCCCCGTGACGGCGAGGCCCTCTACTACCTCGGCCTCGCGCGCCTTGCGCTTGGCGCCGCCGCCGACGCCCGCGACGCCTTTAACCGCGCCGCATGGAGTTATGCATTCTACTCCGCCGCCCATCTCCAGCTCGCTGCGCTTGACGCCGCCGACGCCGATTTTGACTCTGCGCTCGCCTCCGTAGAACGCGCCATTTCCTGTAACGCGCTCTCGACGAGAGCGCTCGCCTTGAAGGCCGCTATTCTCCGCAGACTCGGCCGCACCGATGATGCCATCCGCGCCGCACAGGCCGCCCTCGACATAGACCCGCTCGACTTTTTCGCCGGTAACGAGGTCCTCCTCGCCGCGTGTGCAGCGTCGTCCCCCGACGCCAAAGAGATAGCCGCCCGTCTTGCCGCGCTCATGCGCTCCGACGTCCAGAGCCACCTCGAACTCGCCTGGGACTACGCCGGCTGCGGCCTCGACGATGACGCCATAGACGTCCTCTCCCGCATCACGCCGCTCTCCGCCGAGCCGCCCTCGCACCCCATGCTTCACTACACGCTCGCCTTCCTCGCCGAGAGGGCAGGGCGCCGCGATATGTCGGCGCTTCATTTCTCCCTCGCCACAAAAGCCCCGAGCGACTACTGCTTCCCCTTCCGCCACGAGACAATAGCCGTCCTCG
>CALMGO010000362.1 GCA_937863625.1 uncultured bacterium | reverse complement strand
ATCTTAAGCGGGCCATTGTGAGATGAAAAGTTTCTTCGATCGGGAGTGTCCGGGACACCGTGATAGTTGAGGATTACCTTGTCCCGGTCGGCAGGTGGGAGGACTGAGCGGAGAAACTCGACATTGGCCGCTGTGCACGTCGTGATGAAGCGAGCACCGCGGGCCTTTTGCGGGAGGCGGGCGTCACCGGCGTAGATATCCCACGCGTGAGCGGTAAAACTGAACGGAACGCCAAGGATGTGCGACATCTGAACAGCGGCGGATACTGGAGCAGTCGCCCAGTGCGCATGGATATGCCCGACCCCTAACGCGCAGGCAATACGCGCGAGGCTTCGCGAAGCCCAGGTGATGTAGGCGCATTTGATCGGGGAACGGGCCCAGGGAAGGGCGCGGCCCGTGTCACGGGCGAGGCGCAAGAGAGACGGGCGCCCAGCCATCAGAGGACCGCCAGCAGACGGATAGTATGTGCGGTCGAGAAAGCGAGCAGCCTCAGTCTGGACAACCTGATCGCGGCATGGCTTGAGGCTCAGGATGACAAAGTCGAGGCCAAGGTCGGCAAGGGCGGTGAATTCACGGAGTATAAAGGTCTCGTGCGTTTCGGGGAACTGGGACACGAGAAACGCGATGCGAGGATGACTGTGTGAGGGGCGCAGCGGGGCCGGCCCCGCAGGGGAAAGTATTTCGAGGCTCTGTGTCACCTGAGAGCGTCCTCGCTTTGGAAACGGCCGACACACTTTTGGCAGCCGGGAAGCAGGCCGCGTTTGATATTTCTCCGGAGCGAACGCGCCGCTTCGCAGTTATAGACACTTTCAAGGGAGTCCGTCCGAAGGTCCCCGATAGCATAGGAATCGCATATCGTTATTTTACCATCGGTATCCACACGAACACCTCGCCACGGATGCGAGCATCTGGCCGGCCCCACTGAAAGCATATCACCCAGGATAAAGCGCTCGGCATCTCCACCGGCAAGGTCCGGAAAGAAACGAAGGGGCGCGGTGCGATATCGCCGTCGCAGACGGCTCAGTTCGTCGGCGCAGGAAGCAGCGTCGGCGGGCGAGGGAGAACCCTGAAGCATCGGATAATGCATTATCACGAGGTCAGCGCCGATGACGAGAGCGCATTCAACCATTTCTTCAAAGCGCCCAAAGGAAGCGGGGACGGGCCTCAAGTCCACGACGAGGCTGGGGCGTGTTGTGGAGTCGCGCAATCCGGCAAGGGCCAGTGACCCCCTGACGGCATCTTTGAAGGAGCGCGAGGAGCCTACGACATCGTTGTGCACGGATTCCGGGCCGAAAATCGAGAGCCTCACGCGGGCAACGCCGAGGCCGTAGATGACAGGTGCGCATTCATCGAGACGCCGCCCGCAGGTGGAGATTTCAACATCGAGCGAACGAGCGTCGGCCTGAAAAAGAACCGCCTGGAAGTGAGGAGACTCAAGCGGCTCCGGGCCGGCAAGAGCGAGCGTCGCGCCGGATGGCAGCGTGTTAATGAAGCGCAGGTAGTCGGTCTTGGCGGGGGCGCCGCGGCCGTTAAAGAAGCGCGCAAGGCGACCAAGGGCGCCCTGCCCGTGGGCACCATCGGCGGCCGGGACTGGCAATTCCAAGGTAATAAACGTGGGAAACGCAGCATTCTCGGCGCGGGAGGCAGCTCTCAAGACACTATGGAGTTTGAGGGCCTGATTGGTGAGCAACGGGTAAAGGGCGGAGGCCATCAAACGCCCGTTGGCGATGATTCCTTTGTGATCAGGGCTTGTCAAAGGCATTTATAGCGTCCTGGATGCGAAGGTAAAGTCTCTCACGCCGGCGCATAGTCCTCTTGCCGTCAAAAAGACGAATAGCTCGCCGGCGGGCGGACATACCGGTATCAACTGCCACAGCCGTATCATCGGCAAAAGTCACGAGTCCCTGCAGACAACCCCGCCAGTCGCCTGGAGAAAAGAAAAAAGCACCTTCCCGGCCGAGGGCCTCGCGGTTGGCGGGAATGTCAGAGGCAACAATCGGCAGGCCGGCAGACATGGCTTCGAGTACGGAATTGGACATACCCTCACTCCTGGAGGCGTGCACAAAGGCGTCGGCAGCCGCTAAGACCGAAGCAACCTCCTTTACAGAGCCGAGAAAGCGTACTTCACCGTTGAGGTCGAGCGAACGGGCAAGGGCGGCACATTCCCCGAGGCATCCCCCCTCCCCCGCCAGCAGGAGGACGGCCTCACGGCCTGACCGGCGCAGGCCGGCAAATGCACGAATGATGGTGGGATAGTCCTTTACGGGAGAAAAGGTGGCGGCGGCGGCGACAGCATACTGCCCGTCGCCAAGCCCCAGGCGCGAGCGCGCATCAGCACGAGAGAAAGAGGCTACGGCGCGTTCGGCTATGTTAGGCAGAAGGAAGACCTTCGAAGGGTTTAAATCGTAGCGCTCGATTACCGAGCGCTTGACCGAGCGCGAATTGGCGATGGAAAGCCACGTGGCGCGGTTGAGCAGAGGCGCCAGCCGGGCAAACCACGTAGGGTCGAGGGACGCGAGATTTCGGCGAGAGGCGATAAGGGCAGTGTGTTTCGAGCCGCACAGGGCAAGAGCGCACAGCAAGTGGGCGGCTGGGAGGTACGCTTCGACTATGTCATAGGCGCCGGAACGAATGATGGCGGAAAGCCTAAGGGTGGCCGCCAAACCGCGCGCATCGTAGACTTTGGCCGCTCCAAGAATGTATTTTCCGTGCACGTCGGATATCGAGTCCAGGTTTGCTCCGCCGCGCGTAATGCAGACAACGTCAGACTGGAAGCGCTCGCGGTCGAGCAGGTTCACAGTGCGGGCGAGTTGCTTCTGCGCACCGCCGACACCCATGTGGTGAATGACAAAGAGTATCCTGCACTTTCGGGGAGAGCGCATCACATTCCCCCCCTATTCGGCGCCAACGCAAGCGTGTTATGAGGCGCGTCACGCAAAAGACACTGCTGCGACACAGCAATAACAGGCACGTCGGAGACGCTACTTACAATGCCACGCGCGCCAGTCAGAAAACGTATTCTGCCAATGACGACCTTTTCCGACTCAGGAACGGGGTCGAGAAGGGCGGCAACGAACGCAGCGGTCTGCGGGTCGCGATCGGCGCCCGCAATGATGAAACGTCCAGACATCTCGGTCGAGGCCATCGCGCCCAGAAGCAGGCCTGAGGGGGAACCGGGAGGCGATATCCGGACGGCTTCGTCAGGACAGAAAACTTTTCGCACCGGGTCGACATGCCAAATGAGGACCCCGAGATAGGAAGGGGCGATGATACAGTCGTCAACGGCAGTCATGGCAACGATGTCGCGTGCGGCGCCTTGCAGGAAATCAGCGTTTTCGCTACGGCGATACTGGAAATCGAGGATGAAATTGGCACCGGCCAGACAGAGTATCGCGCAGAAGACGCTTTTTACCGCCGGGCGCGGCAGAGTCAACGCTCCAAGCGCAACGGCAAGCAGCAGAATCGCGACAGGAATTGTCCACCACTCGAAGTTGACCGCATCGAAATAGGTTCCAAAGGCCGCCCAGGTCGCGAAGGCGACAAGCAGCATAACCAGGACCCTTCGCGCGCCGGCAGTAAGCGTCTTTTGGCCGAAAAGGCCTTTGATCGCAAGAAAGGCCGTTAGAACAAACGCGGCGACTGACAGGACGCAACCTGTAATAAGAGACCACGAAAGAGGCACGATGCCGCGAAGGGAGTCAAGGCACATCTGGCCGCCAACCAGGGCGCGCGCAAAGCCTACCGGCGCGCGAAGCGTGGAGCCCCAAGAGAAACCCCCGTAACCCTTGCTGGCAAAGAGAAATACCCAGGAGATAAAATGCGCCAGAGAGAACTGCGGTAGAACAGCCCAAGCAACGCACAGGTAGACAGGTGCTACGACAAGAGCGAAGACGGCGGTGAAAGCGGCCATGCTTCTGAATGAAAAAGTGCGACGGTCGCCGAGGAAAGCATAGGCCGCCGGCACGAAAAGAAAGATACCGGTCTGGTGGAAGAGAGCGGCAAGACCGGCGGCAGCGCCGGCCAGAATGGCGTTGCGGCTGGAGACGGGATTTGTGAGGGACCTTGACAGGAAATAGAGCGACCACATGACGAACGAAAGCGAAACGACGTAGACCTCGGCTTCGCCGGCGAAGAACCAGTAACCGAAACTCACGGCAACAAGAGCAGCGCCCGCACAGGCGGGCAAAAGTCCTGCGGAAAAGCTTCTGAGTATCCTGTAGACGGCGGCGACGCCGAGACAACCAAAGAGCGCCGACAACGAGGCGAGGGCGGCCCAGACGTCAAGTCCCGGGAAAAAGATGCGCAGAAGCTCCGTCCAGCGCCACGCAAGCGGTATGTAGAGAATGTGGTGAGGGTGGAAGAAGTACGCGTACGCCGACTTGTCGACAGTATTAGTCCATGCGTAGGAGTCGCTGACGTGGATGCCGAGCGGACGCGTAGAAACGTAAAAGACGAAGAGAGCCGCCAGAAAGAATACGGCCTTTATGCGCCCAAGAGAGTCATTACGTTCCAGCATACTCGCCTTCCTCGGCGTCCGCCGTCTCCCTGGCGGCAAGGTGCGCACGGACAAGCCGTTCGATGACGACCACGCCTCCCGTAATGGCCCAGAACTGAGTTGTGATTTCGTCGCTATCGAGGCGAGAGCCAAAGACGTTTGCCACGGCAAGACCCACAACTGAACCCACGTATCCAAGGAGCATGGCCTTGAGGAGAGGGTCACCGACCTTGCCATAGAGGCGGACGCCGCGCCAAAAGCACAGGCCAAGCAGGAACACAAACGAGAGGAGCGCCGGGATGCCCATCTCGGCAGCGATCTTGAGGAAGTTATTGTGCGGGTCTTTGCCGGCTACCTCAGGAGCGTATTTCCCTATTTCCTGAGGGAAGCGGCCGTAGCCGACGCCGAAAAGCGGGTGCTCGCGCACCATCTGCGCCCCGCCGGTCCAGATGATGACGCGTGTGCGGGCGCTCTTGTCGAGTTTGTCGGTTACGGTATCACCGGGCCGGTCGGCGCGATAGGTGCCGGTCATTCTGCCGAAGACGCTGTATGGAAGACTAACACTTCCGGACTGAACAATCGCGAAGATGATAACTGCGAGGACAATAAAAGCCGCCTTGCTTCGCTTCCATACCATGACGGCGACAGCAGCGATAAAGGCGACCGAGGCGCCACGGCTGAAGGTAGTGCGTAGTGAGTCCATGCACCAGAGGATTGGAAAGAGGAGCGGCCAATAGAGAAGGCGCGTGATGTTGCAGATCCAGAGAGCAACAATATAGGGGAGATAATAGGCAAAAAGCGCGGCGAGATTTGAGGGGCCGCTGGTTACTTCGATGCGGATCTCCTCAAGGTTGTGCCGGGAGCCGCCGCCCATGTCCATCCAGAACTCCTTGACGCCGAGCAGGCCGATTACAGCGGTGGTGACAATGACGGCGAGAAGCAGTTTCTTTATAGCGCGCGGAGAGCGCACGATGGCGGTAACGAGAAAATAGACGGCGAAGGGCGTCAGCCAGCGCTTGAGGTCGGAGAGAGTCTCGTAGCGAAGGTCGGAGGTCTCGCGGAAGGCTTCGGCCGTCATTGAAATGGTGATGATGCTCAAGAAAATAACTACCGCGAAGTCGAGGAGAGTCCATCTGTTGGACTCATAGGTCTTTTGACCGCCGGCCGAACGCGCAAGCCAGCCGACAAAGAGCAACATGAGAAAGGCGTTCGTGAAATTCACCGCACGGGCAAAGCCGCCGAAATCCCCAGGCAGGACCTTTTGAAACGGCATGTAGAGGAGAAATACAAAAAGGAGCTGCTCTACGTCCTCGATGGCGAGTTTGGCACAGAGAAGACCGCCCATAACGGCAACACCGACAATGAAGAGCTGAGGAATGTTGACGCTACGGTACGGCGCGATGACGGCGGCAAGAGGCAGCACAACCGCCAAGGCCACGAAAATGTCCCTGGCAGATAGCCGGGAAACCTCAGGTTCAATGATGCTTGATGAAGACATTATCCCGTCAGATACAAAGGGGTCAGAGACGCCAAGCCGGTAGTTGCTTTATCGGCGCGAAAGGAAGGCTAACTTTACGAAAGGCAAGAACTTATGGCGTGTCGCCGGCACGGAGTCAAGGTAGTCGAGAGCCTCGGCAAAGGAGGCTGCACAGGCCTGCCAGGTGAAACGAGAGCGAGCCTTACGAGCAGCGGCCGAGGAGAGAGATGCGCGCAGAGGCGGATCATGGATAATACGCGACAGAACCTTCCCGAGGGCCCCCTTTTCGTACGGGTCAAACACAAGTCCCGTTCGACCGTCTTCAATAAAATCGTCCGCGCTTGTGTGGATACTGGCAATGGGAGGACAGCCGCAGGCGGCGGCTTCGAGCATGGCCATGCCGATGCCTTCGTGCTGGAGTCCGTGCGACCTGAGAGACGGGAACACGTAGGCCAGGGCGCCCCTGTAGAGGCAGGCGAGCGTGTCAGTGTCGACCTTGCCGAGAAAGCGAACGCGGCCTGAGAGACCACGAGAGGCGGCTTGCCGTTCCAAGTCGGAGCTCTGAGGCCCCTCCCCGACAACGGCGAGAGAGAGATTTTCACCCGAAAAGCGGGTAAGAACATCGATGAGGCCGGCCACGTTCTTGTAGGGAACGAGCCTGCCAACGGACAGCAGGTAGGGTGTGCCGAGAAGCCCCATGCGTTTCAGTAGAGTGTAATCGGGCTCGCCTGGTGAGAAGACAGCCGTATCTACGCCAGGGAAGGCTGTGAAGACGGGAGTCTTCTGCGCGAGGATCTGGCCTGCTCTTTTGAGCGGGAAGGTCGAGGACACGATGATAGCCTTTGCGCGGGAGAGCACCCACCGCCGGAGAGGGGCTTCGAGAGGCGAGGCGCCCATCATCGGCTCGTCGTGGAGGATAACGCCAAAGGGAATGCCTGTGAGCGCGGAGACGGCCGCGGCGGCGAAGGCGGAGGGGTTCACTTCGCCGGCAAGCACAGAGGAGGCGTCAGGCACGAGAGAAGCTGCTGCACGCGAAAGCGATACGGCGTCGAGGAATTCTCCGAGAACGGCAGGCGGAGGCAGGAAACGGCCGCGCAGCGGGACTCGTCTGAGCGGGTATGTCAGCGCGGAGTCGAAGTCACGTGTAAAGGGGCGCGCGCGTGTTACGACATTCAGTCGAGGCGCAAGCAAGGACGCGACTTTGTGGCAGTAAAGGCGTGACCCTCCGAAGTGCGGGAGGTAGTCGTCAGTGATGAGGATCGAGGAGGCGCTCACTCTTTGTTTCCCGTTGGGCGCACAAGAAAACCGGCAACAAGCGCAATCATCGCGGCGCACGTGGTCGCGAGACCTACATAGAAGGACACGGGGCGATAGCGGAACTCGATATCATGCTTGCCTGGAATCAGGTATACGGCCCGAAAGGCAATGTTAGCATGAAAGATGGGAACGGCGGCGCCGTTGTCGTATGCCTTCCAGCCGGGGAAAAGGCTGTCTGCCACAATAAGGAACCCGGGCCCATCGGTAAAGACTTTAACTCGAACCGATGAAGGTTCACGTACGAGGTCCTCGACCGAATGTAGGACTTCGGAGGAGGCGGGCATTGCCGCCCACGAAGGGGCGCCTTCGATGACAGGCGTGGATAACGCCGCCTCGGGGTCACGCGTGACGGCGAGCACGGCGTCATCGAGAGTATTGACCGGCGACCACCGGTAAACCATTCGCGCGGACTCGGGGCTCTCAATCCACCTGGAGCGGCACGATTGCCACGCAGGCGAAGCGTCGATAACGGCATTGGCGGACATCAGACGCCAGTCGGCAGCGGCGCTTGGACGCAGGCGCACCGGGCTGCCGGAGTCGATGCCGGTTGCAATGCGGTGCAAGGCGGCGTATCGCGCGGGGAGAAAGGTGCTGTAGCCAAGGACGCTGGGAACCCTTGCATAGAGAGGTTCATTATCCACAAGGCAGGACTTGAGGCGCAGGAGGGCGTTGAATCCGCCTTTTTCGGCGGGCATAACGCCGGTCAGAATACGAGATTGATAAATCTGGAAGTACTCTCCGAAGCCGGGGGCGTTTACGGCAATTCTCAAGTCCGTCGGGCTTGATGGAGCAACTTTGAGCGCAGTGGCGGCAGACGTACGGCCCTGGCAGAGCGCTGCGGGACCGAAGATAATGGAAGATGCGCTCGTGAAGGAGTAGTCGGCAAGAATGACGACCACGATGGCGCAGGCGGCGAACACAGGCTTTACGACGCCGCTTCGTAAGAGGGAGAGTACGGCGAGTGAGACGGACATCACGAGGACAGCGCGCGCCGCAGACAAAAGAAGCGTCCATGCAATCGCAGGCGGACCCGGGGGCACGCGGGTAACAAAGTATTTCTCGAAGAGCGAGGCGAAGTAAGGCGCGGAGACCGCGACAATAAGCGCCACAAGCGACACCGCACAAAAAACAAAAAAGAGCAGCGGCGGTTTTGCGGTTGTTTTCTTCCGCTGAGACGGTTTTGACTCGAGCAGGTCAGCAACACCAAACGAGGCAAGCATGATAACGCCAAGTGCGGCAATGATGAAATACTCTCGCGGCTGTCTGAAGAACCTGAAGCCGGGGACAAAACGATGCGCGGCGAGCCAGACGACGCTTTTGTACCCGGGGGAAAGCAGCGCTCCCACAATAACGAAAGCAGCCGGGACAAGGGCGCGGACGGGCTTTCTGACGCCATACACGGCCAGGCAAATCACGGCTATGCCGAGGTATAAGGCGTTTGCGGCGCGGAAATTCCACACGGTGCCGGCAGACACGGAACCGAAGACATTGGGTGCAATAATTCCCACAGCGGCGCGTGAATCGAGACTGTGCGCAGCTGCATAGACGACGTCCGCGGGGGCGCGAAGGCTACCTTTTGTCATCTCCACGGCGGGTATGACGGCAACGGCGGCAAGCAGGACGGCCATGAGGGCGGCCGCACCGGCAAGGGCCGCTACACGCGGCAAGGCGCGCGCTTCTTTCCGGACAAAAAGGCCGAGCCCATTGATGAAGGCAAAGACGGCAATGGCGAGTGCTATGATGCAGGTCGCGTGTACGTCGCCGGCAAGGGCGGAAAGCGCCATTACTACGGCAAGCGAAAGCGCGCTTCGCAGTGATGCCGATGCAAAAAGCCGCGCGCAGAAATAAAGCGCCAATCCGATGTAGGACATGGATTCGAGCATAACAATGTGGTTTGATAAGGGCAGGAACCACTCGCCGAGACCGAAGGCAAGCCCGGCGAAAAGCGCGGCCGGCTCAGGGATATTCTGGGACCGGGCAAAGAGGTAGACGCCGAAGATGCCGAGGGCGACGTGCAGTATGACAAGCATGCGGAGACCGCCGGCTACGCCTGCCGCGAGGACTATCCAGTTGGGGGGGTAAAAGATGCCGTGATTAATGTCCGCGGCGAAGGGAATGCCGCATAGTATGAAGGGATTCCACAGGGGGAAACGGCCTTCGTGGACTTCGTCCAGGAAGAAAGCAGTATTGGGCGCCCAAAATGAGATATTATCCCCGTATGCGGGTACATCACCGGATAAGGCAATCGGGTAAAGACTTACGCAGGCGGCCGCAACAGAGACAAGGCCAACCACGAGAATTACAAAGACTTCGCGCGAGAGCGCATGCGGCTTTTCCAACGTCAACTCCCTGTGGACCCAGACTAATGGTGCGCGGGAACACCTCTACCGCCTGTATTTCGGCAAGAATGACCCTACCAGTGCACGAAGGTCGTCTCCGGTCACCGCCTTGAAACCAACTAACGCAACTGCGAAAACCGCCATGGCAATGGCGCCGAGGTCACGCACGCCCTGGAGGCCAACAATCGCTGTAACGCCCGCGGCGGCGGCGACGCAAATCAGAGTCGCCATGTCCCGGCGCTTGAAGGCGGAACCCACAAACCGACGCACACAGAAGAAGGCCGCGACGGCTATCAGGATCTCGGTTGAGAGCGTCCCGATAATGGCTCCGGTGGCCCCCATCGAGGGAACAAGGGCCAGGTCTATGACGACATTCACGGCGAGGCCGCCGGCAAATATCGCCATGGCAACAGCCTGGCGGTCGACGGCCGTAAGCGCGTGAAGGTAAAGAAAACTGACGAAGACGAATGGGACGCTCAGCCCCATAAGACGAAACACCCAGATGCTATCCATGTACTGTCCGCCGGCAAGAAGCGGTAGGACGGTGCCGCCGCCCGAGAAGAATCCTATGGCGATAAAGGCGCCGATAATAAGAAGATATCTCGCGGTTCTCGTAACCGCGGAGGCAAGCGCGGCGCGGTTTTCCTTGCCGAGCTGGAAGGCCAGGGGCATGAGCGCCCAGACGACACTTTGCACAAGAAAATCAGGCTTGAAAGCGGTACCCGCAGCATAGATGCCAACCTCTTCGACACCGCGCAGACTATCAAGCACCCATATATCGACACGCTCCAATGCGAGCAGAAAAGCAGCGCTGACGCCCATGGGGGCAGCGAGGCGGAGCATTCGGACTGCGTATTGGGGGGCAAACCCCATGTCAGCGAAATCCTGCCTGCTCATCCCCATGTAGAGGGCGGCAAACATGGAAACAAGACCGGCGGCGGCGGCGGCAAGGGCAAGCATGGTGATACCGGCGCCGGCGAGAATCACGGCGATAGCAAGAATCCACTGGCCTGCCTTGCGGACGACTTCGACGGAGGCCATGAGGCCAAAGCGCCCCTCGGCCTGCATGGAGGCCTTGAGCGCGCCGCTGACCGCGTCAAAACTCATCACGGCAAAGGCCGTCCAGGCGAGCGTCCACATAAGCGGGGAGAAATGCTGAAAATACCCGAGGATAACAAGCCCAACGGCAGACGCCGCGAGGAAAACGACTCGCAACGCGGTGCAGTGAAATAGAACCCAGCCCTTTGCACGCTCGCCTCGGGCAATGTCACGGATGACTATGGGGTTCATGCCGAAATAAGCAAACATACCGAGAAGGCCGGCGTAGGCGAAAGCCGCCGAGTACGCGCCGTAATCCTGCCGCGAAAAAGCGCGAAGGATAAAAGGCACAACGGCGAAAGAGCCCGCCTTGCAAAAGAGCGTAGCCGCGGCAAGGATAGCAGCGTTTCTGCCCACAGAAGCAGGCGAATGGGTTGCGGCAGTCCTGGTTTCGACTATGGACAAATCACGCTCCAACTGAGGCCCTGTCAGCGATAATCCAATTTGCAGCGTCGACGAGGTCAACGGCGACGTAATCCGCAAGGGCGTCGGCCTCCACGTCGGGGAGCGAACGCTTTCCATAACCAGTAAGCACAAGTACTGTACGCGTACCAGCAGAGCGCCCGGCGGCAAGGTCGCGCACCGAGTCCCCTATCGTGTATGAAGCCGCCAAATCAATGTCGGCATCCAGGGCCGCCTGGAACAGCATTCCGGGGGCCGGTTTGCGACATGGGCAGACTACGGCGTACTCCTCGACAGTCCCGTCAGGGAGATGGGGGCAGTAGTAGAAGGCGTCAATCGAGATATTTTCGATGGCCAGTTGGCGGGCAACCTCGGCATTGACGCTTTTTACGGCATCCTCGCTAAACAGACCACGGGCGACGCCGGATTGATTTGAAATCACAACAAGACAAAAAGAGGCGTCCCGGAGCAGACGAATCCCCCGGGCGGCCCCAGGGAGGATGACGACGTCGGCCGGGTCGCCGAGGTAGTCGGCCTCGGCGTTTATCGTGCCGTCTCTATCGAGAAAGATCGCGGGGCGTGACATCAGAACTCCCAAAGGCCAAGACGCAGTAGCGCGAGACCGGAGCGAATCATTTCCGCCCGATTGGCCTTTGTGGCGCCGACGGCCCGGTCGACAAATACAATGGGTACTTCGGCCGTACGCGCTCCGCCCCTGGCGCAGCGGACAAGCATTTCCTCCTGGAAGGAGTAACCCTTGGAGATAAAGGCGTCCGGCTCGAGCTTCTCGAGGACCCACCGTCTGTAGGCACGGTAGGCGCCGGAGTAGTCATGCACGGGAATGCGAAAAACCGTACGACAGTAGAAGTTGACGAGAAAACTGATGAGCCGTCTTGAGAACGGCCAATTTACTACCCCCCCCCCGTGGACGTAGCGGGAGCCTATCACTATATCGAACCCCGCCGCCTTTTCGAGAATGGCGGGCAGGTACATGGGGTCGTGCGAGAAGTCGGCATCCATCGTGACGAGGATGTCATAACCGTGCTCCAACGCGAAACGAACTGATTCGAGCGTCGCGGTGCCGAGGCCGAGCTTACCGGGGCGATGCACGACCTTTACCCGACCGGTCTCGGCGGCCAGAGCATCGGCAATATCACCAGTGCCATCGGGGGAATTGTCATCAACTATGACGATGTCAAGGCCGAGATCAAGAGAAAGGATGGAACGCACAAGCCGTTCGAGATTTTCAGCTTCGTTGTACGTTGCTACGGCAACGATTTTCTTCACTTGGGCACCTAAACCGGGCTCTCGGCCAATTCCTCCAGAACGGCCTCCATCACTTCGGCGTCGACCCGCTCTTTCTCCAGGCCGAATGCGGTCAGGAGGGCCAGGTCACACACCCGGTTGATCCGTCGAGGGATACCCTTGGAGTACATGAACACCTCGCCGAGGGCATCATCGGCAATGATGTCGGCCGAGCCTCCGGCAGCAGAAAGACGGGTTCTGACATACGCAAAGCACGACTCCGCGTCGAGCGGCTCGACACGCGCGGAAAGGGTGAACCGGTCGCGCAGACCCGGAAGGCTCATTGTCCTGCGCGCGAGGTCCTCCCGGCCGGCAAGGATGAACGTCGCGAGGAAGGTACCGTCGCGTCGAAGGTCGTTTAACATTTCGAGCACGGTCAACCCGTCATTATCCACCCATTCGCCGCCATCGATAAGTATGGCGAAATGTTTGCCGGAACCGGCTTTGCCGAGCAGGTACTTGCCGAAATTGTGCATTGCGGCGTTGCGGTCATATGGGTCGGAAGCAACGAGGCCGGCAGCCCTCAGGAGCGCGGCAGCCAAGGCGTTGCCATCCATTTTACCGGCGCGTATGAAGAGAAACTCAAGACTTGCGGCGGAGCCAGTGGCGAGCTTTTCGAGAAGCAACGTCTTGCCGCAACCTGCGGGTCCGGTAAGAAGGAAGCCACCAGTGTTTTCGCGGGCCGCGTAGACGAGACGCTTCATAATACGCTCGGTCGCCGGGGACGCGACATACATCGACGGGTCCGGCGATGCGGAGAAGGGTTTTCGCGCTAATCCGAAAAACGTCTCGTACATTATGTTCAAGCCCTGTAGGAGTATTCGTCCTGGAAATAATCGTACTTTCGTAGCCACCAGAAACGCGGGACAAAGGAGGGGCGAGCGTTAAGGACAAGGCCAAGGAGGCGGCAACCTGCCTGTTCCAACTGGCCCTGAGCATAAAGAACGGACTCACGCTGCGTCGAATTAGCTTTGACGACGAGGACAACTCCACCGGTCCGGGCGCCGAGGACAAGGGGCTCGGTGGTCGAGAGAACCGGGCTCGTGTCAAATAGAATAACGTCAAAGGTCGCTTCGAGTTCGCCGATAACGCGCTCGACGGCATTAACGGCGAGAATCTCGGTGGTCTCCTCACTGCGCGACTTGATGGCAAAGACAGCGAAATTGTCCTTTCGCGAGTATACACCGCACTGTGCAAGAGCAGCCGTGCCCGTCATGACCTCTTCAAAGCCGGCGGCGCCTTCGATGCAGCAAGCCGCGCCGATGCCGGGCCGCTTGAAATCACAATCGACGACAGCGACCTTGACCTCGCGATCACGCGCAAAGGCGCGGGCGGTATTTATAACGACGGTGGTCTTGCCTTCGCTCTTTATGGCGCTCGAAAAGACGAAACTGCCAACACCTTCCATCTCCTTGAAGCGCGAAAGGTTCGTCTTCAAGGTACGATACTGCTCGCCGACAACAGAGGCGCTGACTACGAGCTTGGTGGCGTCGAAGTCGAATTTGTCTACGGTCTCAAATATCTCCTCAAGCGGCGTGT
>CALMGO010000361.1 GCA_937863625.1 uncultured bacterium | reverse complement strand
GGTCGACCTTGAGCACCTTCCACGGCGCGGACTTGTCAATCCACACGTTGGCCATGTCCCAGAGCGCCATGAGGTCCTTTATCGAGTCCTTAAACCGCCGCGCCGCGATGAGATCTCCGACCGTGTCAAAACACTTGTCCACCTTCGCTAAGAGTTCCTCGTCATCCGCCGAGAGCGCCCCCGGCGTCGGTACGACCCCCTCGAAATGTTTATGCGTAAACGACAGCACTCGGTTTACGAAGTTCCCCCACTTGGCGACGAGTTCGTCATTATTGCGCCGGACAAATTCGCTCCACGAAAAGTCCGAATCCCGCACCTCCGGCGAGTTTATCGTGAGGTAAAATCTCAGCGGGTCCGGATCGTACCTCTCCAGATAGTCGGGCAGCCATATCGCGTAGTTGCGCGAACCCGAAAACTGCCGCCCCTCCATCGTGAGAAACTCGGTCGACACCACGTCGTACGGCAGGTTGTATTTCCCTTCGCCGTACCCCAAAAGTATCGCCGGCCATATCACCGTGTGAAAAACGATGTTGTCCTTGCCGATGAAGTAATACGACTTGACGTCCTTGTCTTCCCACCACTCGCGCCACGCCTCAGGCCGTCCCTGTGCCGCGGCCCACTCCTTGGATGCGCTCATGTAGCCTATCACCGCGTCAAACCACACGTAGATGACTTTATTCTCATAACCCTCCACCGGCACCGGTATGCCCCAGTTGATATCCCGTGTAATGGCCCGGCCGCGAAGCGACTCATCGAGGAGGTTCCTCGTAAATTGATATACGTTGGCCCGCCAATGCCTCTCTCCCTCCTGCGCGTATGCTTCGAGCCTGTCGCGAAATTTCGGCAGGTCGAGAAAGAAATGCTCCGTCTCGCGGACCTCCGGCGTCGCGCCGCATGTCTTGCAGCGCGGGTCGATGAGTTCGAGAGGGTCTACAGGCCGCCCGCACTCGTCGCACTGGTCGCCGCGGGAGTTGGTAAAGTTGCAAAAGGGGCACGTCCCCTCGACGTATCTGTCCGGGAGATAGCGCTCGCATTTGGCGCAGAAGAGTTGCTTTGTCGTTTCCTTATATATATAGCCGTTCTTCTGAAGCGTCAGAAAAAACTCCTGCACTGTGGCCTTGTGGTTGTCGGTCTCGGTCGACGTGTAGAGGTCGTAGGAAAATCCGAGCGTGTCGAGGTTGGACTTGAGGACTTCGTGGTAATGGTTGGCGACCTCGGCGGGGGTCTTGCCCTCCTGCTCGGCCCTCACGGTAATCGGCGTCCCGTGCATGTCGGAGCCCGAGACCATGAGGACGTCATTACCCGCGAGGCGGTGATACCGCGCAAATATGTCGCAGGGCACGCCAAACCCCGCCACGTGCCCCAGATGCCTGAACCCCGATACGTATGGCCACGCCACGCCGATGAATATCTTTTCCATTGTTTCCCGCCCGAGAAGGTAAGATGCGATAGCAAAAGATGCATTATACCCGCCCCCGCGCCCCCCTTCAAGCGCGACCGCACACGGACGCGGTCTGCTTTCGCAGGAGGGGTGTCGCGTCCCCGTCTCTTGATTTGGCTTTTGCAGGGGCGCATGGCATGCGCCCGCCTTAACACGAACACTTCGGGGACGCTATTTATAGTGTACCCCTACCTTAGCCACCCGGCTCCTCCATGTATCAGAGCCCGGACCTCATGTCCTCCACGACATATCCATCCGGTATCGAGTCGAGGTCCACCTCAAACAGGCTCTCGTCAACCGCCTGCTGCACCTGGAGGTCCTTCACGGTCAGGACATCCGCAAAGACCCCGTAGTGTTGTCGCTCCACACGCATCGGCAGCCAGACGCCGTTACTCTGGCGCTGGAAATCGCTGTAGTCCACTTTTCTTGCAAGCGTGGCGCCGTTTGCCCAGAACTCGAGCCTCACGGGGTTTCCCGACACCTCCGGCGCAAACCAGTATTTGAGCACGTAGCCGTATGGAGTCGTGTCCGTCACCAGATAGGCATCGTAACCGTTTACCTTCTCCCCCTGCGGGCTGAGCACTGCCGTGTCAGAATGAAAAACCTCGTCAGGCGCAAATGAGTGTTCATAGCCCAAAAGGAGCAGATGGGCGCGCTCGTCCCACGGATTACACATCTCCGCCGCGTCGCCGATGACGGCCAGGCCGCGGCCCCCTTCATCTGTTCTGTTCGGTTTGATGGTGAGTGTTGTGGAGCCGTCAGAGCGCCCGTCCACGTCATACACATCACCATTTAATGCATCTTCTGTGGGATAGACCTTGTAGGCGTATCGCGAATCACTGTATACGCCGCTGCAGAGTTCCCGAGAGGTGTACTCGTTCTTCCTGCCGTCGGACGCCATGGGGTGCTTCCGGAGTTCCCATGCCACCCGTGTGCCGCGCTCGACCTCGGCCTTGTTGGCAGTCACCGCTTTCAAAAGCTCCGCTCGTATCTTCTCGGCGTTTGCACTCTGGCCCAAGGCAAGAGGACCAACGACAAGCACGGCTAAAGCAGCAATCAGGAAACGTGATGTAGGCCGATTGGCAGCCACGGCATCCCCCTTTCCTGGAAGTCATCTTTCCATGCGGCGCTCTTTACTGACTAAGCTACTCGTAAGATGCGAAAACATGTAATGATTTGTTTAGTAATTTCGGGACAAAAACGCCTGCGAACCGCGGAGCCCCTCGGCCTGTTGAACGCTATGGAACGCAGCGGGTTCTTCCCGCTGAATACTTGACCCTACCCCCTACCGTGATTTTCCCATCATTCCGCATTCATCATTCCTCATTGTCTTCCCGCCCCTGTCAAAACGGCACGGTTTCCGTACAATGACCCGTCCTGCTGTCTGCCACTATGGCAGTCACCGGGAGCCGCAATCTCAATATATTGCCCCATTACCGGCCATCCGCCCAATATATCGTGTTTTGCGGCCTTTGGTACGCGTTTTGCTCTTTGTCCGGTGGGGTGAAATCACGCATTTATTGTTTCTACCGCATATATGAGGGAAAGGAGGAGTTTCAATGGCCAAACAGTTAGCCTTCTACTCGGAGGCTCGCGAGGCCCTGGCGCGAGGCGTTGACAAACTCGCCCGCGCGGTGCGCTCCACGCTCGGCCCCAGAGGCCGAAACGCCGTGCTCGACAGGTCCTGGGGAGCCCCCAGAATCACCAAAGACGGCGTCACCGTCGCCGAAGAAGTCGAACTCGGCGACCCCTATGAAAACATGGGCGTTCAGATGGTAAAAGAGGTCGCTTCCAAGACCTCCGACGTCGCAGGCGACGGCACCACCACCGCCACGGTTCTCGCACACGCTATTTTCACCGAGGGGCTCAAAAACGTCACTGCCGGCGCCAATCCTCTTGCCATCACGCGCGGCATAGCCGCCGCGACCAGGGCCATCGTCGAGGAGCTCGGCAGGATGTCGGTAAAGGTAAAGGACAAAGCCGAAATCGCCCAGGTCGCCACTGTCGCGTCAAACGGCGACGACGAAATC
>CALMGO010000360.1 GCA_937863625.1 uncultured bacterium | reverse complement strand
TGGAAATGGGCGATTACTCCGCTGCCGAGTCGCAGCTTGAGGTTGCGGCCAACCTCGCGGAAGGCGACGAAGAGGGGCTTTCGGCAATCCGGTATCTTCTCGGCATTGTGTATGAGGAACAGGGCAGAGACGAACTGGCGCTTTCGATGTGGCGGGCCAATCTCGCCCGCGACAGCGAGGATCCCGACAGCAATAACGCCATTGCATACCATTTTTCCCAGCGCGGTATCAACCTTGATGAGGCCAAGGGATTCGTGGAGAAGGCGCTCCAGAACGACGGAGAGAATGCGGCCTACCTTGACACGCTGGGGTGGATATATTACAAGATGGGAGATTACGCGTCCGCTGTGGAGGTGCTTTCAAAGGCGGCCGACAAACTCAATGACCCGACGATATTTGACCATCTTGGGGACGCGTTGCTGGCGGCGGGAGATAGGGCCGGGGCGGTCGATACTTGGCACAAGGCGCTGGCGAGCAACCCCAAAGACCGAGAGCGCATTAAGATAGAGGAAAAGATTGCAGGCAATTCCACTAACGGTATTGCAGAATAATACAAGGAGGTACACATGTCCGGGCATAGCCATTGGGCTGGTATAAAGTACAAGAAGGCCCTCGTGGATGCGAAAAAGGGCAAGATATTCTCCAAGATCGGCAGGCGGATTACCCTGGCCGCCAGGACCAACGGAGGCGACCCAGACAACAATCTGGAGCTTCGCTACGCGATGGACGATGCCAGGGCCGCCAACATGCCCAAGGACAACGTAGAAAGGGCCATCAAGAAAGGCACCGGCGAACTGGGCGACTCGACGTACGAGCCGGTCGTGTATGAGGGATACGGGCCCGCCGGCGTGGCGATAATGGCCGAGGCTCTTACGGATAACCGTAACCGTACCGCCGGCGAGATCCGCAAGATATTCGAGCGCAACAACGGCAACCTCGGCGAGAGCAGGTGTGTGGCGTGGATGTTTGAGCGCAAAGGAATCGTGTCCATCAAGGCGGAGGGGACCACGGAGGACGACATAATGGTGGCCGTCCTTGACGCCGGGGCGGAGAACATCGAGAAGGCCGGCGACTTTTATGAAATCACCTCTGAAGTCGCGGATATTCAGAACGTGAAAGCCGCGCTCGAAGGCGCCGGTTATGCCGTGGAGTCGGCGCAGCCGCGAAACGTGCCGAAAAACTTTGTCGAGCTTGACGCCGATCGCGTTAGAAAAGTCCTGAAGCTCATTGATGCCCTCGACGACCAGGAGGATGTCCAGACAGTGTCGTCGAATTTCAGCATACCCGACGACGTCATGGCTGCGCTGGCCGAAGAGGCTGGGAACTGAGCCGGTCGGCCATCGTTGCTCACTTGAGACTTGACTGCGGCGCATGCAGTGTCGGCACGGGGTTTCTGCGGTGTTCCGGGCGAGTGGTGGAATGGCAGACACGAAGGACTTAAAATCCTTCGGCTCGTAAGGGCCGTGAGGGTTCGAATCCCTCCTCGCCCACCATCTTTTTGACCGCATGCGCGTGCGTCGCGCCGTTTTGTGACGGCTTGTGCGCTAACCAGCGGCCTGTCTGGCCGCGTGGGTCTTGTACGCATCGCAGGATTCAAGCGGATTGCGGCAACAGGTGAGCATTATCTGCTCTATTTCAAGGACGGAGTCCTTGATGCCGAGCATCTCGCGTATCTTGCACTTGAGGGCCAGATGCGGCCCCTTCTGGCGCAGATGCGGCTCGATGAAATTGCGTATGTACACCTGCCCCCTGCCTGAGGGGCACATGATCATCGACTCGAGTTTTTTCTGGCGCTGAGTCAGAGACATTTTCTGATACGTGCTTTCTGACATGGTTCTCCCTGGTGTTTGGTTTCCCTCGTTGCCCTGTTAACTTATAATCGTTATACACCGCAGCGCCCTTGGGCGTCGGGCCAATCTGTTCAAGACTCGAAACAGCAGGTTGCCGCGCGTTATTCCAAAGGTGCGTAAAAGGCGGTCATTATCTATAGATGCCGTCCGAGTTCAACAGGTGAATCGATGGACGTGAGAAGTTTTCTCGAAGGAATATCACGATTGCCGCTGTACAAGAAGCAGATCGCGTACATGAAGCCAATCCCTGCACGCGAGGCGCGCTTCTGCGACGACATAGCTCTACCGGATGTCCTTACCGAGGCTCTTGGCGCTCTGGGGATTAAGAAACTCTTTTCCCATCAGGCGGAAGGCTATCGGGCTTCGTCGTCGGGGGAAGATGTCGTGGTGGTCACTGGCACTGCGAGCGGCAAGACTCTCTGCTATAACCTGCCTGTTCTCGACCGGCTGAGAGCCGACCCCAGGGCTCGCGCGCTGTACCTTTTCCCGACAAAGGCGCTTACGCAGGATCAGCTGGGTTCCCTTGAGCGACTCCTCGACCCGGCCGGACCGCTGGCGGGTGCGGCCAGGGCGGCGATTTACGACGGCGATACCCCGAGCCACCAGAGACCGCGCGTTCGTTCACAGGCTACGATCCTGCTGAGCAACCCTGACATGCTGCACACCGGGATATTGCCATATCATCCCAAGTGGGCTTCTTTTTTCGAGGGGCTCGAATATGTGGTGCTCGATGAGATACATTCATACCGGGGCATTTTCGGTTCACATGTAGCCAATGTCATAAGACGGCTGGAGCGTGTGGCTGCGCATTATGGCGCGAAGCCGCAGTTCGTCTGCTCTTCGGCGACCATCGCCAACCCCGGGCAGCTTGCTGAGACGCTCACGGGCAGGCGGTGCCGTGTAATCGACAATGACGGAGCACCTCATGGCGAGAAACTCTTTGTCATCTGGAATCCGCCGGTGGTTGACCAGTACAACTTCCTGCGGCGAAGCGCAAACGTCGAGGCATCACAACTGCTTTGCGAACTGGTCAAGGCAAAGTGCTCGACGATAGTCTTCTCGCGCGCCAGGGTCGTAGCCGAGCTCATCCATCGGTATAGCCAGGACTCGCTGCGCGCGGAGAAGAAGACCGCTCCCCTTGCCGAGCGTATTGTCCCATACAGAGGAGGATACCTTCCCGAGGACCGCAGGCGCATCGAAAAGGAACTCTTCAGCGGGAAGCTGCTTGCCGTGAGTTCGACGAATGCTCTTGAGTTGGGTATCGACGTTGGGAGCCTCGATGCGGCGATAATTGTGGGCTTTCCCGGCACGATAGCTTCCACGTGGCAGCAGGCCGGCAGGGCGGGAAGGCGAGGTGCGGGGAGCCTTGCCATCCTGGTGGCGTATGACGAGCCTATAGACCAGTACATGGCGCACAGGCCGGATTACCTCTTCGAGCGCAATGTCGAAGAGGCGGTTCTCGATCCGGAGAACCCCTATGTGCTCCAGGGCCACCTTCTGTGCGCGGCAGCGGAAAAACCGCTTTCTGACGACGACGAGTTCTATTTCGGGCGCAACACTTTGCCCGTGGCCGATGCGCTGGAGCAGTCGGGGAGTCTCAAGTCCATCGGTGGCAAATACTACGTTTCGAAGCCCGGCTCGCCTGCGGCGGCCTTGAGTTTGCGCCTTATCTCCGCGGACACATACGAGATCGTGGATACGACCGGCGGGCAAAACAAGGTCATCGGCAATGTCGATTCTATCAGCGCACCCGAGTCCGTCTACCCCGGCGCGGTGTATTTGCATGAAGGGGTAGGATACCTCTGCGACAGGCTGGACACCGAGGGTAAGGTTGCGTATGTCAGGCAGGAGGACCTTGATTACTATACTCAGCCGGTTCTCGAATCAAGCGTAACGGTCACCGGTGCTGCCGAGAAAAAGGAGTTCGGAGCGTTTGCGCTGAGTCTCGGCGACATTGACGTTACGTGGCGCACAAGCGCGTTCAAGAAAATCAAGTTCATGACGATGGAGATGATCGGACAGGGCGAACTTGACCTGCCGTCACAGACGCTGGCCACGCGGGCGGTGTGGCTAACCCCTTCGCCCGCGACGCTCGAGGGAATCAAGGATCTCGGCTACCGCCCGGGAGACGGGATAGTTGGCGCCAAGAACCTTCTGATGACTGCGCTTGCCATGCTTGCCATGAGTGATATTCGCGATATATGGGGGATTGTGAACACGAGCCAGGCGCCGCCAGTGTCGATATTTTTGTACGACAGGTATCCGGGTGGAATAGGCTACGCGGAGAAGGGGTTCGATAGTATCGGTGCCCTTCTCATGCGCGCCATGGACATACTC
>CALMGO010000359.1 GCA_937863625.1 uncultured bacterium | reverse complement strand
GACCTGGCCCGCGAGGACAATATCAATGTCGTCGAGGGGCGCATGACCCGCTTTGAGGTGTTTACCGCCGACGAGTGTTTCCTCACCGGCACGGCCGCCGAGATCATACCCGTCGTCAAGGTCGACCGCAGGACCATCGGCGACGGCAGGCCCGGCCCCGTCACCGGCAGGCTGCTTGCGAAATTCCGCGAACTCGTTACGAGAGAGGGGGCCTGATGAAAGCCGTTATAACCGGCGGCGCTGGGTTTATCGGTTCCAATATCGCCGAGGCGCTTCTCAAGCGCGGCGACTCAGTCGCCGTTGTGGATGATTTCTCGACCGGCAGGCGCGAGAACCTCCGAGATTTCGCCGCTGACGTGGAAGTATTTGAGGGAAATATCCTCGACGCGGCCCTTTTGAAAAAGGCCTTTGCCGGAGCCGAGGTCGTATTTCACGAGGCTGCGCTGCCGAGTGTGGCGCGTTCGGTCGAGGCGCCCGCCGCCAGTAACGATATAAACGCCGGCGGGACGCTGGCGGTTCTTCTGGCCGCACGTGACGCAGGCGCAAGGCGCGTCGTCTACGCGGCGAGCTCGAGTTCATACGGCAATACCCCCACCCTTCCCAAGGTCGAGACGATGCCCCCCGCCCCTCTTTCGCCTTACGCAGTGTCAAAACTGGCGGGTGAGTACTACTGCAGTATCTTCCCGAGTCTTTACGGGCTGGAAACGGTGTCACTGAGGTATTTCAACGTATTCGGCCCCCGGCAGGACCCGAAAAGCCACTATGCGGCTGTCGTACCGCTTTTCATAACCTGGATACTCTCCGGGAAAACGGTGAATATCGACGGCGACGGAGGCCAGTCGAGGGATTTCACATATATCGCCAATGTCGTCCAGGCCAATCTCCTGGCTGCCGGGGCCGACGGCGTCGCCGGAGAAGTATTCAATATCGGTGTCGGCAAGGCAAACACCATTAACGACCTCTACGAGACCATCTGTGCCATAACCGGCAAGAGCACCCCGAAGCACCACGGCCCGACGCGCACCGGCGACGTGCGAGACAGCCTGGCGGACATCACAAAGGCGCGCAGGATGCTTGGCTATGACCCTGAGTTCGACTTTGCCGCCGGCCTGGAGAAGACGGTTTCGTTCTTCACCGCCGGAATGAAGTAGACTCATGTGCGAACTATTTTCGAAGTCGGCGTTTTTTTCTTGCCAAGTCCGAGTTTCGTACTAAACTATCCGCCTGAGTGACCGGGAGCAGTGCAAACTGTGCCGGTCACTTTTTGTTGCTGTGGGGGTTTTGCGCGTGAAGGGGTCATACCGAGGAGGATGGTGATGAAGGTACGTGATTGCATTTCAGGGGTATTTATGTTTTTCGCCGTGACCGCCTTCGTCTCAGCCAGTGTCTTGACCGTAACACTCGGGGACAAGGACGGCCTTGGATTTGGCATAGCGCCGGGCGGGACGTACACGGTACCTTTCGACAACCGCACTGCGTCTGACCCCACGTTTACGGACTTCGGTACGTTCGGCGAAACCAACGCGTGGTTTACTTTCACGTACGGAGCCATTGCTACAACAATCAATTCTGCCTCAATGCAGTTCGGCGTCGGCGGGCTGGAAGACGCAAGAAATGATTCCGGCCAGCCGGATTTCAACGACAGGCTCTTTCTTGATTCGGTGGAGATCGCAGGTGCGTTTGATAGCGACTACACCGGCATCACTACCTACGGCATCGTGAACCTTTCAATCCCGGCGGCGCTTTTCGGCCAGCTTTCCGACGGTACGGCGGCGTTCTTCTTCGACGGATACCCGTTAGGCACCAGTACCACTATCCGCGCAGGCGACCAGGTGTCCTTTGATTACGTGACGCTGTCGATCGATTTCGAGGACGCGCCTGCTGTTCCGGCGCCGTCATCCATGGTGCTTCTGGGAGTTGGAGCGCTCCTGGTAGCGGGATTCAAGCGGCGGTTTTCGGCCTGCCGCCCTTAGAAGCGGCGGTTGAGGCGGCAAATACCTGGTCACAGACTGTGTTGATCTGTTCGAGGCCGAATGGCTTCTTAAGCGTGCGGATGGTTTGTGTTTCGAGGGCCCTGAGTTCTTCGGCGTCCACGACCTCGCCGCACATGGCCACTACCACCGGCCCGCCGTTTGATTTGATCCGCTCTATGTAGCGCCGCCCTTCGCGATCCTTCACCGATATGTCGGCAAACACCAGGTCGAATTGCGTGGCTACGCCCGCGGTTTCCGCGCTTGCGGCGTCCTGGAACGCCCTGACGCGAATACCCTTTCTCCTCAGCGCTTCGGTCAGAAGATCGCGTATCATCGTATCACGATCGATCACGGCCACCTGGCACCTGTGAGTCTCAAGAACCTTCGTGTCCGAAGCCAGCCCCGATTCGGCGCCGGCGGTTATGGGCAGATACAGCTTGAACGTCGCGCCCCTTCCCCGGCCGCTGTCGACGGTAATGCTGCCTCCGTGAAACTTGACTATCTCGAGACATACAAAGAGGCCCAGCCCGGTGCGCGGCCGCCCGCCCGCCTCGCCGCCGGCAGAACTGAACGGCTCAAACAACCTGGGTAGAATATCGTCGGGAATCCCCGGGCCCGTGTCCCTCATCTCCACTTCGATGTAGTCACCCTTACGGCTGATGAAGATGTCGATGGCGCCTTTTTCGTCGCGCATGGCATTGAGCGCATTTATGGCAAGGTTGACGAATACCTGTGTAATCTGTTCCGGATCAAAGCCCGTCTCCGGCACATCGCCGTAATGACGCTTAACGGTTATGTTGGCGCGCTCCAGTTCCTTTTCAAGAAGTGTGAACGCGGCATCGGCCGCCTCGGCCACGGAGCCCCTCGTTAGTTGCGGCTTCTGGCGCTTGGCATAGGCCAGGAGGTTATTGGTCACACTTTTCGCGCGGGCGGCGCACGCCGCGACTGCGTCAAAGGCAAGGCGTGCTTCGTCGATGGACTTGGCGGTCTTGCCGAGTTGCGCGCGGCCGGATATCACGGTCAAAAGGTTGCCGAATTCATGCACGATGCCTGCGGCCATCGTCCCCATGGCGGCCATCTTCGACGCCTGGAGCAGTTCCTCCTGGAGTTGCGTACGTTCGGTAATATCCCGCACAAAAAGAGAAATCCCCGTCGGCCGACCGTCGTCATCGTCGATGACATGAGACATTGTTACATCTACGAGTATGGCCTTTCGCCCCTTGGCGGTCATCTTGACCGACAGGTCCTTGACAAAACCCTCGTTGCGGCAGCGCTCCAGCGCTCGTTCGAGTTCGCCCAGCGACTCTTCAGGCACAAGGCGCTCGATGTCGCTGCCGGTTATCTCGTCCGCAAAGTAGCCGAAAACCATTTCCGCGCCGAGGTTCCAGAAGGTGATGTTGCGATTCATGTCTATGGCTATGATGGCGTCGGCGCTGCATTCTGCGATCTGCCCCAAAAGCCTTGCCCGCGTTCTCGCGCTCGAAAGACGCCGGGTCAAAAGCAGCAGGAGAACGGCCACGAGAGCGAAAAGCCCCGTGTTTTCTAACACGTCTCTTACGGCAGTGTAAGGAAGGCTTGCCGGGCCTATGTTGACGACGGCATCGACACTTCTGGACACATCATACAGTGACAGCCCCACCGTAAGTACGAAGAGAACTGAAACGACCGATATGAAAGCCCAGCGCGCGTCGCCCTTGCGCTTGACGACTTCGTGAAAAACAATGACCGCCGCCAGGTAAAAAACCGGCTTGACGAAGAGATACAGAGGAACGTGCACCGGATGTCCCTTTCACAAGATTGCCCGGCATCCCCCAGACACGTTTAATATACAACAGCTTGCAAGTCCTTTGCGGGCATGGAGAAAGAGCCCCCTCCTCAAGCCGGCAACCGTGAAATATAGCAGACACCGCCCGGTGACTTTGCTTGCAAAAAAAGCCTGTCCTTTGTAAAAAAGGGGGTATCTGGGGCTATTTCCCGCTGGGAGAGTGCAAATGCTTAACATGTTTAACACTTCCGTCGAAGTTTCCGAGTCCGGTATCGACACGGCCGTTCTGCCGCTCGGGTCGCTCGAGCCCAAAGGCGCACACCTGCCGCTGGGGTTCGATTTCCTCCTTGCGGAGCGTTTCTCGCTCGATTTCTGCCGGGGAAAGGCGGTCTACCTCCTGCCGCCGTGGCCCTATTCATCCGCGATGGAGGCGTTCGGTTTTCACGGCACCGCGGTGCTGAGTCAGCAGAATCTCTGGGATGTCATCGGCGACCTTGCATCGGTCCTGGCCAGGCACCGCTTCAAGCGCCTCATCATCATCGACATGAGCAACTATAACTGGATCGTAAAGCACCGCGTGCGCGAACTCAACCTCGACGACGAGGTCGTCCAGGCCGTCTGGGTAAACCCCAAACAGTTTGCCCTTGAGTCCGCCGACAAAAGCCTGTTGCCGGACTATGGAGGCGGAGCCGTCGAGACTTCGATTGGCCTTCATCTCATGAAGGACCTCGTGAAACTGCCCACTTCGGATTTTGCGCCGTCCGTCCCGCGTGAATATATCGACTACAGAGGCCTCAAGACCCTCTCGTCCAGCGGCCTGTGGGGAAAACCGTCAAAGGCCACTGAGAAACTCGGCGCCGCGTTTTACCAAACCATGATGGAGAAGACTCGCGCCTACGTGGATTATGCGCTGGGGCTCTTTGATGGTGGACGGCCCATCGAGTCCGACGAGAGCGAGGAGATATTCTGGCCCGAAGGCTCAACCCCCGGCGTGGCCGGCTCGGGTGTCGATTGGACAAACACGCTTCACGAAATCTCGCACAGCCCGACCGACATGGCGATTCTCGCCACGGGCGCCATCGAGCAGCACAGCCCTTCCCTGCCGCTCGGCACGGATCATTTCCAGGCGGTCGAGCTCTCCCGCCGCGTCGCCCAGGAGTTCAAAGCGTATCTCCTGCCCTCGCTGCCCGTGGTAACCAGCTGGGGGCACATCCGGTTCAGAGGCACGGCAACGTTGAGGGCGATGACCGTCCGGCGAGTCCTCACCGACATCGCCGAGAGCGTCAGGGTCGCCGGGTTTCGCAAGATGGCAATCATAAACGTCCACGGTGGTAACTGGGTCGTGAAGCCCACGATCATCGAGTTTAACCAGGCCCATCCCGACTTCACCCTCGTCGCCAACGCCGACATCCTCGCTTACAGGGGGCAGGCCCCCGTGGAACATCTGCACGCCGACGAAGGCGAGGCGTCATTTGTGCGGGCGTTTCATCCCAAGGCTTTCAAGGCCGACAAGGTCGTCGACTTTTCGCCCAATTGCACCGCAAGCGCATTCGACCTGGTCGGCATTGGAGGCGTCACGCCGCAGGGGGTGTGGGGCTACCCGTCGAAGGCTACCCCCGAGGCGGGGCTCGCGGATATGGAAGAACGTGTCGCTGACACGACCGAGCATATCAGAAAAACGATTGCCGACCTGCAGGGGCATTACTCCGCCCGATTGAAATGAGCGATTACGCGTCAAAGCATTTCAGGCGCAACTTCTTTCTGGGGGTGACAAACGGCTTCATCTTCATGGCCGGGTCGAGCTTCTTAAATCCGACGACCATCCTGCCCAAATTCCTCGAAAACGTGTTCGAGTCCAAGGCGCTCATCGGAGTTGGCAGCTACCTGTTGATGCTGGGCTGGTGCCTGCCGCAGCTTCCCGCCGCCTATTTCGCCCGTTCGATGACGCATCGCAAGCCCCTCTACGTCGTTTCAAATGCGGTGCGCATGGCGCTCATCGGGGCTTTTGCCCTTTCGCTATACCTCTTTCACGACTCACGCACGACGGTGGGCGTGCTTTTCTTCGTGCTTCTCGGCATGTCTGGCGTAGCCGCCGGGCTCGTAGGGCTTGCCTACCAGGACATTGTGTCCCGGACAATACCTCCCACCCGCAGAGGCGCCTACAACGCATACAGGATTTTCGGCGGCCAGGGGCTTACCGCGTTGGCCGGCAGTTTCCTCGTCAAGTACGTGCTCGACCACCCGGAGAAATTCCCCTATCCATACAATTATGTGCTTTTCTTCGGCACGGCGTGGCTATTGATGTCTATCGGCGTCACCGCCTTCAGTATGATAAAGGAACCCCCCGACCCCGCTGTCCGCCCGCGCGGCAGCGTGAGGGCGTTTGTCCTCGAACTTTATCTCATCCTGAAGACCAACGCCAACTATCGCCGTTTTCTTCTCCAGAAACTGCTCAGGGCGTGCGAGGTGTTCGCCATACCGTACTATATCCTGTTCGCAACTGATGTGCTCGGCCTTGGCGACAGCGTGGTGGGAACGTTTCAGATCGTGGGCGTCGCCACGATGCTCGTAGCGGCGATATTATGGGGAAAGGTGTCCGACAAAAGCGGCAACAGGCGTGTGATCTACCGTTCAAGCATCACGGCGGCGTTGACGCCGATTGTGGCGCTGGCGCTTTTCGCGCTCCATTCCGCAGGCGTTTTCAAAGCGGAAACTCTCGACTTGTCGCGCGTCTCATCCGGACTTGCCATAGGCACGAGGCCCTTGCTCATAGCCGTCATGTCGCTTATCTTCGTACTCATTGCGACGGCGAGCGCCGGCGCGCAGATCGGCTTTCAAAACTACATAATGGAGTCCGCCCCCCTGCGCAGAAGGCCCATATACCTCGGCATGACGACGACTATCGACGGGATACTCCTTGTTGCGCTCCCCGCGGTTGGTGGTTTCCTTATCGACTGGAAGGGCTACGGCCCGTGCTTTCTGGCCGCTGCGGCTACGGTGGCCGCATCGGCGTTTCTGGCACTGAGGCTTTGCGAGCCGAGACACGCCGTGCGCTGCACATAGCGAACTTTTTGTTGACATGGCGGCGGCCTCGGCTATATAGGGGGGCGCAAGAAAGTCAGTGGCCGTCAGTTGATGCCGCAGGCAGCCCGCCGTGTGGGCGCGTAGGCGGCATCAGTGTTTTCAAGAAAGGGGAGCCAAGTGGTCAAACTCAAGACCTTCACCTCGAAATGTACGCCGCAGGCCATCGAGTATCTCGACCAGCACGCCAACGAATGGATCGAGAAGACAAAGGCCGTGGTCAAGAACTCCACTATGTCCTTCGGTGTCGTCGAGGGAAAGGGTGGACAGAAGGAACCGCTGCTCTTCATCAATATCTGGTACGAAGTCGCCGAGTAGCGCTCACAGATGTGGCGAGACCGCCGGAAATGAATGTGTCGCGCCTTAGGAGTGTCCAGGCGGCGTTGCTCCTGGCTTTGAGCCTGGCGGTCTTCTGATATCTCCGGCACGGCCGTTTCATGCTCGTTGCGGCGCAAGAGACGCCGTACGTCGCGATCAAGGCTCGTCGGCATGCGTTTGTTTCGCGAGCGGCTGGCCGCAGAAGCCGGCATCCCGCGGCTTCCGCGGGCGCGTTCGCGCGAGATCGAATTTCTTCATGCCACACCCCTTGCAGACGCCCCTTCCCCAGGCGCGTGTCCCCGGCAAGCCCTATCCGAAGTGTGCGACGCTTTCGGCTTACACCCGCTCAAAGCGCCCGCCGTGTCATTTCCCTTTGACTGCAGCGGCGGCCGGGGTAGTATATTTGCGTCGTAACGGCAAGGAGAGTACTCACTTGAAGATAGCGCTCTGCCAGATGAACCCGACCGTCGGGGACCTGCCCGGCAACGCCGCAAAGATAGAGTCATTCTGTTCGAGGGCCGCCGAGGCGGGCGCCGATGTCGCGCTCTTTCCGGAACTGGCCCTTGTCGGCTATCCGCCGCGCGACCTCTTGAACAAGGAGGCGTTTCTAAAAGACCAGACGGCCGCGCTCGAAACCCTCGCCTCCAGGATAAAAGGCATAACCGCCGTTCTCGGCTTTGTCTGCCGTAACAGCAGCGACTGCCGCTTTCTTCATAACTCCGCAGCCGT
>CALMGO010000358.1 GCA_937863625.1 uncultured bacterium | reverse complement strand
GCGTGTACGAGTATCCAGTGCTTGCCAAGGGAGGCGCATACCCAGGCCATCCTGAGTGTCCGTTTGGTCGCCCATACCGCAAGACGCCAATTACATACGGCAAAGGACTCTGCCCTGTGGCAGAAGAGGTTCTGCGCACATGTGTCCTGATTTCTCCAAATGAATTCTGGACGACGTCAGACGTTCGCGAGACAGTGTCGGCCATCAGGAAGGTTGCCCTGCATTTTTCGACTAACACCGCCTCGAAGCGCGTGGTTAGATCTCAACGAAGGAGAAAAGCAAAGTGAAGCGGACTGATTTGAAACGACTTGCCATTGACGGCGGGCATCCGGTCCGAACGAAGCCTTTGCCGCCGTATTTTCCGGGGGCCATGGTCATGGGGGCTGCGGAGAAGAAGGCGGTGCTTTCCGTAATCGATGCAAAAAGCCCCTTTCGCTACTACGGGCCGCATCTATTAGGAAAGGTGCAGAAATTCGAGGGGGCATTCACCGGTTATCTGGGTATCAGGTATGCTCTGGGTGTGACATCGGGGACGGCAGCGCTCAGGGTTGCAATCGAGGCGCTTGGAATCGGGCCCGGCGACGAGGTCATAGTACCGGCCGTGACGTTTGTCGCTTCACCAAACGCAGTTCTGTGCGCACGGGCGGTGCCCGTTTTCGCTGACGTCGACGATACCATGAGCATTGATCCGGACGCCGTCGAACGCCTCATAACATCGCGTACAAAGGCCATCATGAGCGTGCCGATTCTTGGTGTCGGTCCGAAGATGGACCGGCTCAGGCGGCTTTCGGCAAAGAGCGGTATACCTCTTCTTGAGGACGTTGCCCAGTCATGCGGGGCTTCGTTTCGCGGGAAGCAACTTGGCGCATTCGGCCGGATATCGACATTCAGCCTGCAACTCAACAAGATAATTACCGCCGGTGAAGGCGGCGTTGTGGTAACCGCCGACCCCGTGCTGTACGAGCGTGCCGTACGCTATCACGACCAGGGTCAACTGCGCGGAGCGCACCTGGCCATTCTCGGAAAGACGCGCGTCGCGCCGTTCGCCGGGGAAAACTACCGCATGACCGAACTGACCGCCGCAATCGCGGCGGCGCAGCTTCGCAAGCTTCCCTCGATCCTTCGCAGGATGCGAGCCGCCAGATCACGAGTTGAGAAGGCCACAAAGGGCATGCAGAACCTGCATCTTCGGCCCAGTCACGACCACGAAGGTGATGCGGGAAGCAGCGTGAGTTTCCTGCTTGACCGCGAAAAGGACGCACAGTGGTTCGTATCCGCTATTAACGCCGAAAATATCAGCGCATTTCGCCTCTATGACGGCGTAGCCTCCTACATGAACCCGCAAATAAGCGGCAAGGACGTGGCATCCACCGTAAAATGCCCCTACGAATGCCCGCTCTACACGGCCAAGGTGGACTATCATGAGGGGCTATGCCCTAATGCAGAATCACTAATGAGACGGAGCGTGTGCATGGGCCTGCCGCCGGTGCTCACCGCCGTTGATACTGCCGACATCATCAAGGGGATCAGGAAGGTTTATGGGGCGCTTTATGAAAAGTAGGGGCGTCTGCGACTTTGACCCGGGGCGATATGCCGGGCGCATGCGCGAAGCAGAGGCGCGTCTCAAGGCCGCCTACTCATTCAGTGAGTCCGACAGGGTACCGGTGACCATCCCGGTCGGCGGGAGTTACTTTGCCGCCATGACTGGCACGAATATCAACGACTACTACTCGGATATCGAGACCAGCGTCCGTACGCAAGCGGCGGGATTTGCATGGATATTCGAGCACCTTCGAGACGATCGTACCGGTTGCTCGCTCTATCTCGACCTGGGGCCAGTGTACGAGGGGCTCCTTTTCGACTGCGAGATTCAGTATCACGACAACACGAGCCCCCGTATCGTACCGCAACTCCGGACCCGGCAGGATATACTCGATCTTGAGATACCCGACCCCGAGCAGAGCCCCGGGGTCGCGCACGCATACGGGCAGTACGAGAGATTCAAGGAGGCTGCGGCAACAATTGCGCCGAAGATGCAGGTAGCGCCATTCTCGTTCAGCATCCACCCTCCCCTCTCGTGCGCTTGTGCAATCATGGATCCGGTGCTCGTGTATGAGATGTTCTACACAGAGCCGGAGTTGCTCTGCGTATTCTTCGACAAGCTCCTTGAGGCATACATCGCTCTTCGTGACTACGCGGACAAGAGAAACGGCACCAGGACCACCTCGCTCGGGATGGCCGACGATAACAGCGCGTTTATATCGGCGGATTTCTACAGGCGCTATGTGGCGCCGCATAACAAGGCGCTTTATGACCGCTACGGGACAAGGTCGAGGCATCTGCATGCCGACGGGCCAAATGATCATCTCTTCGGGATAATCGCCGATTACCTCAAAGTGACGGCCATGGATATCGGAGGGTTTTCGAACATTGACGCTGCGGTGGCAGCGATGAAGGGCAAGACCGTTATCGAAGGCAACGTCAACGTGCGCGACCTGTACGGGACGTTTGACGACACGGCCAAGGCCAAGGTCAGGCACATGATCGCCACGGCGGGCCCGGGCGGTGGGTACCTTTTTGCGATAGGCGGAGAGGCATACGTAGGAGTTTCGCCGGAGACACTCATAGACATGGTGGCATACGCCAAGGAAATAGGGCGATACCCGATAACAATTGATGAGTAACCATTGTGATGGAGGCTGTCAGTGCCTGAACTGGACTTTTTTGACGTAAACGTGTCGTTAGGACGAGTACGCATTCCGAAGTTTCACGTCGTGACGGATGCGTCGCAAATGAAGGCCGAGCTGGCTCCCTTCGGCGTTACGGGCGGCCTCGTTAGGCATACTGTGTCAAGCGAAGGATATCCCAGCGTCGGCAACAGCCGCCTGGCAGAGGAACTCGATGGGGTTACCCGCTTTGAACCGGTGTGGGCAGTCCTGCCGCACTGGACAGGTGAGTTTCCTACAGGAGAGGAATTGGAGGGGGTCTTATCGTCGGCTGGCGTCCGGGCCGCCGCTCTTTATCCCAGCCAGCACGGTTTTCCGCTGAGAGGCGAAATCATAGGACCACTGCTTGATGTCCTCGAAGCGCGGCAAATGATTCTCATGCTGCCCCATGCGGAGGTGCCGCTCGAAGCGGCGGCAAGGATTGCCAAGAGCCATCCCCGTATGCCAATAGTGGTCCTTGAAGTCGGATACACGGCTGCGAGAGAGCTGTATGCCGTCTTTGCCATGTGCACCAACGTGCACATCGAGATTTCGTCCTACATGGCACATAGAGGCATTGAGGACATTGTCAATAAGTTCGGCGCGGAGCGCCTTCTCTTTGGTTCTCGTTTTCCGGCATATAACCCGGGTTCGGCGGTCGCAGCTGTGACGTATGCACGCATAAGCGATACCGACAAGAAAGCTATCGCTGCGGGAAACGTCCGCCGACTCCTGAGTGAGGTGAAGAAATGACAATTAATCAATCCGAACTTGTAAGCGCCATGAAGTCCGGCACGCCACTGGCAATGCCGGTTATAGACATTCATGCACATCTGGGCGATTACTGCGCGATGTACACGCCTTATGCCGACGCACAGGGAATGGTTGAGGAGATGGACGCTGTGGGAGTCAAGGTCGCGGCTATCAGCACAATTGCGGCATTGGCCTCGGACTACGTCGCAGGCAACGACCTGGCGGCTAAGGCAGCGAGGGACTTCCCCGGGCGTTTCCTGGGTTACGCGAGTGTCAACCCGCACTATGGCGATCTCCAGACGGGCGAACTCAAACGATGTTTTGACGAGCATGGGTTTCGATTGATAAAGATTCACCCCGGTCTGCACGTATACCCCCTCACCGGCAAAGCCTATGAATGCGTCTATC
>CALMGO010000357.1 GCA_937863625.1 uncultured bacterium | reverse complement strand
CCGATGGGCGCTCGACGACGACGACATCAGGAGCGATAGCCGACATGGTGTCACGCAGGGTATCGGTGGTCCAGTGCGGAGTTGTACGGCCAAGCTCTTCCTGAATGAAGTCGAGATAGAGCACCTTGCTGTCGCGAATGACAGCGGGGGGAACAGGGCCTGCGACCTCACGAAGGCGGAAGATGAAGGTGCCGTTTCTCTCGCCAACGTAGAAGACGCGGTCGGGGTGGAGCGAGAAGACGCCGGCGGCCACAGTGTAAAGCCTCGTCGTGGGGACGGGAATCGCCGCCACGGAGGCATACCAGGTCAACACGATAGCAGCAGCGGCAAGCAACTGAGATGCGGGCTTTATCCATTTGCCGGCATCGAAGAGAGATTTGAGTCCGAGCGCACAGAAGAAGCACAGCGCCGGGGTCTCGAACATGGCAAGGCGCGCGGATTTGTAGCCGAGTATTGAAAAGAAGGCATAGAAACCCGCAGCCCACATGACAAAGAAGGCAAGGTGGCGGGGACGGTCTGGGAAAAACGCCCTGAAGAGGCCTGCCACGAGCAAAACCGTCAGCGGCCAACCAAGGTACTGCGAAGGTATGCTCGTAATATAGTAGAGCCAGTTGGCAGACGAGAGAAGCGGGAAGGTGCGGGCGGCCCCCCTTAAAAGCGCAACATTTGCCTCGCCGAAGGCAAGGGAAAGGACAACAAGCGGAGCTATCAGCAGACAGGCAGTCAACACGCCGATTACAAACTGTCTCAGAGAAACCGACCGGTTCTTTCTCTCGATGAAAAGAAAGACAGCAATGACAGGCAGGAGGAGCGCGGCGGGCTGCTTTGTCCAAGCGGCAAGGCAAGCCAAAACGACTGATGTGTAAAGCGCTGCGCTCTTGCCATGACTTATGAATGAGAAGACAAAGTAAGCCGAGGCCAGCAGAAACCCTGTGGCAGGAAGTTCGAGCATGACATCAGCGGACCAGCGCACAGTCGCCGGACCCGCCGCGAGCGCGGCGGCGGCAAAGGCCGCACCCCCCCTGCCCAACGGCAATCTCAAGGTCTCATAGAAGAACATGAGCCCCGCCAGAAATACGAGCGCGCCTGGAAGTCTCGCGGCCAGAGGGCAAACACCAAGTACCGCATAGAAAGGCACTTCAATGACGGCAAGAAGGGGCGGATAGCGGCCTATGCCAAGCGCGGGAGATCGCGCGTAGTAGTCGCGCGCCCACGCGACAGGATGCTGGAGCGGCAATTCGCGGATGGCATCAAGGAGAAAGACACCGTCAAAGGCGTGGCGGGAAGCATCAGGATATGTAAAGTCGGAATTGCCCATATAGAGGGTCGGGAAGAGCGCCATGAATGTCAGCAGGCAGAAGACGACCCAATCGGCGGACGTTGTACGCTCTTTGGCAGTCATGACGGCTTTCGCGCGGCGACCATGAGTTTGTTCTTGAGACAGAGACTCGCCAAAGGATACGCTACGGCAACGGCAGCGCGAAAAAGAGCGCTGCCGGGGTATTTGCCGTAATGACGCTTGAGTTTGGCAAGCAGAAAGCGGCGCGGAGTGGCGGCGCGGGCGACAAAAACGGTCTCAAGGCCGGCGGCGGTCGACACCGCACGTAGACTCCGTTCGGAGAGATAGCATACATGAGGAAGGTAGTATTGGTACTTAAGCATCGCCTTGCAGGCAGGCACCACAGCGGCGGCGGAGAGGGCAAGGCGCCTCGCCGGCGAGGCCCCGTCGGGCGTCAGCGCCACAAGCACGCCGCCGGGACGCAGACATTCAGCGGCTTTCGCGATCGCGGCCGCAGGGTCGAAGACATGCTCCAGAAAGTCGAGCATTGTTACGCAATCAAAGAGGCGCGACGGCACGAAGGTCTCAAAGGGGCTGTTGTGGACACGGCTTATGCCCTTATCAAGAAGACCTGCGGTCGCCTTGTCGGAAGGTTCGAGGACAGCAACATCCCAACCCCTGCCGACGGCGAGGCACGCAAACTCGCCCTTACCGGCCCCGACGTCCAAAAGGGCGCCGCGCGGGACAAGAGTCTCGGCCCGGGCAAGAATAGACTCGAAAAATACTATCCTTTCACGACTGATGGCCGAGTCTTCGTAGATCTCGTCCTGGCCGGGCGTACCCCAATAGTCATCGTCGCCTGCTCCGGCGAAGAAATCCATTGAACAGGCGTCGCAGCGATAAACCGCCAACCTGGCAGGGAGGGCGTCTCGCCCGATGAGGATATTAGCGGGCGCCTTGCACGAGGGGCACGCTACGAGCGACTCTTGAGCAGGCTTTTGTACAAGTCCAGGTATGATGCTGCGGTCCTTTCTATGGAGAAATGCTTTTTTGCGCGAACACGGCCGGCACGCGCCATCGCACGGGCTTGGTCGGGGCACGCAATGAGGCTCGCGACTGCACCGGCAATATCCCGCGGCGACCCCATAGGCACGAGGAGAGCCTCGGCACCGTTATCAACCACGCCGGCAAGGCCGGGAAGGTCGGTTGTAACAACAGGCCTTCCGGCATGAAGCGCCTCAAGAACCACAAGCGGCAGGCCTTCGCCGAAACTCGGCATTATGAAAACATCACATTCGCCTATAAGTCTGCGGGCATCATCCCTCTCCCCAAGCAGGTGGACACAGTCGGCGAGGCCGAGGAGGTGAATGGCCGCCTCGATTTTGCCCCTCTCGGGACCGTCGCCAATGATCTCCATTTTGAAATCAATGCCGCGCTTTTTCAGGAAGGAGGCCACTGATGGCAACAGGGCAAAACCCTTCTTCTCAACGAGGCGGCCGCACGCCCTGAGCAAGGGCACCGGCCGCGTAAGGGGCTGCGGGAAAAGCTCGCCATTGGAATGAATGCCGTTGAGGATGGTGGCAAGCCGGGAGCGGCTCAGGCCAAGGCCGGCGTAGTAATCAGTGACGGCGCCGCTTACGCCGACGTAACAATCGGCGGCATGCGCGAGGAGCGAGTCGGCGAAGAGGTGAGTCCGTCCGCGCCAGTTGTCGATGTTGTGAAGCGTGACGACAAGCCCCCAGTCGCGGCGCGGCAAACCGGCAAGACGCGTCCAGAGATTGGCGGTGAAAAGGTGCGTGTGGACGACGTCGGGGCGAAGCGAAGCGATTGTTTTCCTCAGACGGGGGAGAACTCGCAGGTCGATGCCCGGGCGTTTGTCGAGGCAACCTACGTAGATGCCGTTTTCAGAGATTCGCGAGGCCCAGGGGCCGGGAGAGGACAAGCACAGCACATGGCTATCAACGCCGAGGGAGACATACTCGCCGGCGAGTTCAATCACAAGCCTCTCGGCTCCGCCGGCAGTGAGCGATTCTATGACCTGCAAGACCTTCATGGCGCAACGACCTTTGTGTGGGAAACGAGTATTTCATAGAGCGCATGGGCGTTTTTGCGGGAATTGAAGCGCTCGCGAACGAGTGACCGCCCTGCCGAGGCAAGCCGCGCGGCAAGGGCGCTATCGCTGTTAATGGTTTCCAACGCAGAAGCTAACGCCGCCGAATCTCGCTGAGGAACGATGATTCCCGTCTGACCATCAACTACTGCCTCCGGAATGCCGGAAATACCCGTGGCAATGACCGGCAGTCCGACGGACATGGCCTCAAGAAGGACATTGGGGATGCCATCTCGGTCGCCGTTTGCGGCAATGATCGACGGCATGACGAAGACGTCGCCGGCAAGGAACATCTCAAAAACCTTCTCGTTCGGGATGATTCCGGCGAACCTCACCTTATCGCCAAGAGAGGCCGAGTCGGCAATGCGCGCGAGTCGAGAGCGAAGCGGGCCGTCACCTATCAACATGAGTTCAAAGGGGACGGCGAGAGTTGACACCGCGCGCAGAAGGTACTCGAACCCTTTCGTTTCGACAAGGC
>CALMGO010000356.1 GCA_937863625.1 uncultured bacterium | reverse complement strand
GTCCTCGACCCCCACCTCAAATGCCGCCTCCGCCTCCCCCAGCCCCGTGCCCCCTTCGGCCGCCGACACCTTCACCACGAAGTTCCCCGCCTCCTTCGGCGTGAGATTCGCCTCGTATGTCCCCCGGCTCCCCGCCTTGTGCGCGAGCGGCATCTCAAATCCCCCGGGCCCCTCGATCACCGCCGACACCGTCGCCTTGTCCGTCGTGAGCCCGTCCGCGCCTCTCACGTCGGCCGTCACCGTGACGCTATCCCCCAGCGCATAAAATGCCTTATCGAGCCACGCCGTCACCCCCGGCTGCCCCGATTCCTCCTCGACCTCGCGCTTCGCCAGCCACCGTATCAGTTGCCCCCAGAATCTCACATACGGCGACTCCATATCCAGCCCCCTGAGCAGCGAATACCACCGCCACGTCGTATCCACCGCCAGCGCCGCGCTCCTGCCCGAGCCGAAATTCTCCACCACGAGCACCGGCAGTTGTCCCGCCTCATCCGACCTGAGCGGGTTCACCGCCAGCACCGTTGCCGCCGGCTTCGGCCTTCCGATTCGCGCCTGCCCCAGTAACGGCGGCAGTTCCCGCGCCGCCCGCCTGTCCGCCCCTCCGAAGTAATCCGTTATCCCCGCGAATATCCCGCTCACCTCTCCCTCGCCCGTCAGTTCCGGGACAAATTCATTCTTGTCCTGCCCGCCCGCCCCTGTTGTCACATCCACCGGCAGCGCGTCCGCCACCGCCGTCCCCGCATAGCCGCCGTCTGCAAACGAGTTGTACCCGCCCAGCATCACGAGTCCCGCTCCCGCGCTCACCGCCTCCCTGATATTCTCCATGTCCGCCCGCGAGAGCGCCGACGCCGGCAGGTCGCCTATCATGATGACGTCAAATTTCCCGAGCGTCTCCCTGTCCTGTGGAAATCCCGTCAATTCCACGTCCGTCACGTTGCCCTGCTGGTAAAACGTCCGCTCCGACAGCCGCACGAGCGCCAGCATCCTCACATTAGGGTCTCTCTGCAGGACCCTTGCTATGTACCTGTATTCAGACCGCAAAGTCCCCTCGACATAAAGCACTCTAATCCTCGGGTCCGTCACGGTCACATTGAGATTACGGTAGTTATTCTCGATGACCGTCTCTTCGCCCTGCGGCGGTATATCGACGGTGAGTTTGAAGTTGCCCTTTTCCCTCGGAGTGTATGACAGTATTACTTTTTGATCCCCGCGCGCCGTGTCGAGCGTCACGTTCCGTTCGGAGAGCACCTGCCCCGAGCCGTCTTTGAGCCGCACCGGGACCACCGCCCCCCCGTAGCCGAGCCCCTCTATATACGCCGCAATCTCCGCGATATTGTCCTTACTCACGACCGGCTCTCCCGCCGGCATCACTTCGACGTTGCTGAGTATCACGTCCTTAAATGTCCCCTCCGCCGACAGCCTGCTCCCGACCCCCACCGCCAGCACCGACACGCTCCCCGTGTACTCGATCGGCGTCTCCGCAGTTTCCGCCCCGTCGGTAAAGACGATGATGCCTCCTCTGCCGGTCATCCGTTCTGCCGCCGCATTAAGCGCCGCCGCGATATTGGTCGCTCTCCCCGCCGACGTGAGCCCCCCTGTGTCGGCCGCCGCCATTTCCGGCCCCGGCTTCTCGTCAAAAGTTCGCACCGATATGTCAAATCTCTTCTTGAGCGTCGTCATCTGCGGCGTATCCACCGCCAGCGCCGCCTTCACGCTCTCGAGTCTCGACGGCATGTTGGGATAGTCCCTCACGCCCATGCTCGCCGACGTATCGACGAGAAGCGCCATCTCCCCCTCGCGTTCCCTTTCGGTCTTGTATGTCACCAGCGGCTTGAGCGCTACCAGGAGCAGTATCACCACGCCAAATAGGCGCAATGCCGTCAAAAATGCCTTATGCCCGCGTGAGGATGTTTCCGTACGGATGTACGATAGAAGTGTGAGGCCGATCGCCGCCGCCGCGATGAGCAGCCCCGCCACCGGCGTCACTCCGCCTGTAAAGTTTACCGAAAGCCCCATTATCACCCGATGCGGCCCCGGTTGTCTGCCTGTCCCGACATGTTTCCCTGGAAGGGTAGGGGCCTCGCCTCTTCCATCCACATTCTAACCCGCCGGCCCCGCGCGGGTTATGTTGTTTTTGTTCCGCGTGCCGCGCCGGCGTCGTTATTCCCCACCGCGAGCCCCGCCGGTTTCTTCCTGCGTATCATTATGAGCACCACGCCCGCCACTACAAACGACGTCAGGCTGAACATCTGCGGTATCGTCAGCCCGATGAGAAACGCCGAATGGTCCCCCCGGAAAAACTCCACCGTAAACCTCAGCACCGGATACAGCATAAATAATAGCGCCGTCTGCTCCCCGTAATATTTCCTCTTCCGCCGCAAGAGTAAGAGCACCGCAAATATCACCAGCGCCCCCGACGATTCTATCAACTGCGTCGGTATCACCGGCTTCGTCACCGTGTCCGCCGCCGTCACGAGGCCGCTGTTTAGTTGGTCGAGAAACGCCGGACTCCCGATTATCGTATCGCCGTCGAGCACCCT
>CALMGO010000355.1 GCA_937863625.1 uncultured bacterium | reverse complement strand
CGCCAAGAACAGCGCAGCCGAAGACGCGACACTCGCCGCCATGCTTGCAAGCGGGACGGACGTCCTGTGCGTCGTCGGCAAGTCCTGGGACTTTCACGCCAAAGAAGTTCTGCGCGTGACGCTTGATGAGAACCTCGCCATGATCGAGGACTCGGTGAGGTTTTTGAAAGACGCCGGACGCGAGGTCGTCTATGACGCCGAGCACTTTTTTGACGGGTATCGGGCAAACCCGGATTACGCGATGAAAACTCTCGAGGCTGCGGCCAACGGCGGCGCCGACTGGCTCGTGCTCTGCGATACCAACGGAGGGAGACTTCCTGACGAGATAAGGGAGGCCACCGCCAGAAGCGTCGCCATGTTCTCCGTCCCCGTAGGGATACATTGCCACAACGACAGCGGCCTGGCCGTCGCTAATTCTCTCGTCTCCGTCGAAGCGGGGGCCACGATGGTTCAGGGCACCACAAACGGCATCGGCGAGAGGTGCGGCAACGCCGACCTCACGAGCATCATCCCCAACCTCGCTCTCAAAATGGGCCGCGATTGCATCAAGCCCGAAGGCCTCGTGAAACTGACCGAGATATCGAGATACGTATGGGAAATAGCCAATCTCACCATTCCCAACAACCAGCCTTTCGTCGGCGTATCGGCCTTTTCACATAAGGGCGGCATGCACGTCCACGCGGTCGCAAAGGACACGAGGACATACGAACACATAGCGCCCGAGACGATCGGCAACGAGCGGCGCATACTTATCAGCGAGCTCTCCGGCGCGTCCAATATCACTTCCAAGCTGCAGCAGATGGGCTTTGGCGTGGATAAGGACCTGACCCGCAAGATACTCAACAAGGTCCAGGACCTCGAAAACGAGGGATACCAGTTCGAGGCCGCCGACGGCAGCTTTGTCCTTCTCGTTCGCAAGATCGCCGGGACGTACAGGAGGTTTTTCGAGCTGGAAGGGTTCCGCGTGATGATAACGCGCGACCACAACGACAAACCCGTCTGCGAGGCCACCGTCAAACTGAAAGTCGGCGAGATAATCCGCCACACCGCAGCCGAGGGCGACGGCCCGGTAAACGCATTTGACGGCGCCTTGAGAAAGGCGCTCGAAGACATATATCCCAATCTTCGCGAAGTGCAACTGATGGACTACAAGGTCCGCGTCGTCAATCCGCGCGCCGCCACCGCCGCCAAGGTCCGCGTCTTGATCGAGAGCAAGGACGACTCCGCGCTCTGGGGCACCGTCGGCGTCAGCGAGAATATCATCGAAGCGTCGTACGAGGCCCTGGCTGACAGCATCGAATACAAACTTATGAAGGATGAGGAGAAGTAGCCGCATGGCCGAGCCTCTCTCTACCGTTTACAGTCCCGCCGAGGTCGAAGAGCGCTGGAGCCGTTACTGGCTTGAGAAAAACCTCTTCCACGCGGAGCCCGACGAGCGAAAGCCCTTTACCATCGTGATTCCGCCGCCGAATATCACCGGCGTTCTTCACATGGGACACGGCCTCAACAACACGTTCCAGGATATCCTCGTCCGCTGGCGCAGAATGCAGGGGTATAACGCCCTCTGGCTCCCCGGCACCGACCACGCCGCCATCGCGACGCAAAACGTCGTCGAAAAGGAACTCGCCAAGGAAGGCCTGCGCCGCGAGGACCTCGGACGCGAGAAATTTCTCGAACGGACCTGGCAGTGGAAAAAACAGTACGGCGGCACCATCATCTCCCAGCTCAAGCGCATGGGATGCTCGTGCGACTGGGAACGCGAACGCTTTACCATGGACGAGGGACTGTCAAAAGCCGTCCGCGAGGCGTTTGTCCGTCTCTTTGAAGAGGGGCTCATCTACCGCGGGCACTATATCGTCAACTGGTGCCCCCGGTGCGGCACCGCTTTATCCGACGACGAGGTCGACCACGAGGAGCGCGACAGCAGCCTGTGGTTTCTCAAGTACCCGCTTGCCGACGGCTCAGGGCACGTGACCGTGGCGACCACGCGGCCTGAGACGATGCTCGGAGACACGGCCGTCGCCGTGAGCGGCGATGATCCGCGCTATGCGAGTCTCGTAGGGATGACGCTCGTACTGCCGGTCGTGGGGCGCGAGATACCCATCGTCACGGATGAATTTGTCGACGCGAAATTCGGCACAGGCGCGGTCAAGGTGACCCCAGCGCACGACCCCAATGATTTCCAGATGGGAGTTCGCCACAATCTCCCCTTTGTGACGGTCATCGCCGCCGACGGCACGATGACGGCCGAGGCCGGCGAATACGAGGGGCTTGACCGGTTTGAATGCCGCAAGCGTCTCGTCAAGCGCCTCGAAGCCGAAGGGCTCATCGAGAAAATCGTGCCTCACAGGCACTCCGTAGGCCGCTGCTACCGCTGCGAGACCGTCATAGAGCCCTACGTGAGCGACCAGTGGTTTGTAAGGATGAAGGAACTGGCCGCCATGGCAATCAAGTCTACCAACGACGGCAAGGTGAAGTTTTATCCCGAGCGCTGGTCCAAGGTGTTTCTGTCGTGGCTTGAAAACGTGCGCGACTGGTGCATCAGCCGCCAGATATGGTGGGGGCACAGGATTCCTGCGTGGTACTGCGACGACTGCGGGGAGGTTTTTTCCGGGCGCACCGACCCCGACAAATGCGCCAAGTGCGGCAGCGCGAATATCCGCCAGGATGAGGATACGCTGGACACGTGGTTCTCGAGCGCGCTCTGGCCGTTTTCCACGCTCGGCTGGCCCGACAAGACCGCCGACCTTGAGTACTACTATCCGACAGACGTGCTCGTGACCGACCGCGGCATCATATATTTCTGGGTCGCGAGAATGGTCATGATGGGCCTCAAGTTCATGGACAAGGAGCCGTTTCACAGCGTCTACATAAACGCGACCGTCCTCGACGAAACCGGGCGCAAGATGTCCAAGTCGCTCGGTAACGGCATAGACCCTCTTGAACTCATCCGGGACTACGGCGCCGACGCGATGCGATTCAGCCTCGTGATCCTGACCGCGGAGGGGCAGGACGTGAAACTCGCTCCCACGCGGATCGAGATGGGGCGCAATTTCGCCAATAAACTGTGGAACGCAGCGCGCTTTGCGCTCATGAACCTGGAGGACCTCGACGACCTCTCGCCGGTGAGGGCGGATGAGCTTGCGTTTGAGGATCGCTGGATACTCGGCGAGGTCAGAAGGACTATCGAAGAACTGACCGCCGCACTCGACGGTTATCATTTCCATGCTGCGGGGCAGATTATCTATCATTTCGCGTGGCACAGCCTGTGCGACTGGTACCTGGAGGCGATAAAACCGCGCCTGTATGGTGAAAATCCCGAGGCCAAGCGAGTCGCGCAGAAGGTTCTGGCCGCGTCGCTTGACGCGCTCCTGCGGATGCTGCATCCGTTTATGCCGTTTATTACCGAGGAACTCTGGGCCCATCTCGGCGGTCACGTCAAAGAGAGGGGCCTGTTTGAGGCCCGGCCGGCGGAGGACAACCTTGTCGGCGCAAAGTGGCCGGAGCCGGACTGGTTCCCGCGCGATGACGAGGCTCACGTGGCGATGCCGCTGGTGACCGACCTCATCCGGGCCGTGAGAAATATCCGCAGCAAACTCGGCCTCCCCGAGCGGGCCGAGGTGGACGTGCTGGTTACAGGCGGAGCCGATGATGCGCTTGGTACTGTGAAGCGCTACGACTACTTT
>CALMGO010000354.1 GCA_937863625.1 uncultured bacterium | reverse complement strand
GCCGAAATCGCGCGCAAGGGCGTCCAACGGCCGCTGCACGCCGTCATAGATGGACTGCATGAGGCCGGGCCCGAGCTCCACCGAGAGCGGCACCCCGGTCGGCACAACCGGCTCGCCCGGCGCGATGTCCTCGGTCTCCTCGTACACCTGTACGCTGTAGAGGTCTTTGCGGATTTCGATTATCTCGCCGAAAAGGTTGAGCTTCCCAACGCGCACCATGTCAAACATCTTCGAGCCGAACAATCCGCGCGCTACCACAAGGGGCCCGCTGACCTTTACGACCACCCCCGGCGTCATTTCCGATGACATCGTCTTTCCTTCCGTTAAGAACCTCTTAGGCTCACGCGCCGCGCCTTCTCGCGCGGTGCTACTTCTTCCCCAGCAGGTCCACGCCCAGGCTCCTGGCCACCATCGACCTTATTGCCGCCAGCGTCGCGCCCGATTTTCTCCCAAGCGCGCCTATCGCCACGACCGCCCGGTGCTTGCCCGCCCTGAATCTTTCAATCTCGTAGGCGCATTCGCGCGCCACGTCTTCGCTCACCATCAAAAGGCACGGCTCGTCTATCTTCTGCAGTTCGTCAAAGTCGTTGACCGCCTCGGCCGCGTCCTCAACCATGATCGTCTCCACGCCCACCGCGCGAAACGGCATGATGTCGTCGCGAAGCCCGATTGCAAATACTCTAGGCATACTCTCTCCTGAGCCTTGAATATGCCGCCTTGCGATCCATGTCGTGCGCCACCGTAGCAAGCGCAATGCGAAGATTGGTCTCCTCCGCGTCAAGCGCCACCAGGTACGATATGAGCCTCTCCGGCCCAAACGGCGACATCCTCATCGCGCGAACGTTTTCGCTTATCGCCTCGCTCATCGCCAAGTCTACGTCGGCGCGAATCTCATCCCGCGCGAGTTTCGCCAGCCCCCCCGCGACGCCCGCCGATACCCGACGCCCGAGCGCCGCCGCAGGGTCGCTCTCCGCCGCCGCCGCGCTCTCGGCCGCGAGGTCGCCCAGTGCGGCGGGCAGCACGAACCACTGCGCGATAAACGACGCGTCCGTGCCGTTCCACGTGCTTCTAAGCACCGCCGACCACGCCGATAGCACCGCGCGGTCGATTATGAAGGCCTTCACCGTCTCTTCGGGCGCGCTCTGTGCGAGCGTAAACAGCGCCGTCACCTCCGCGCTGTCCAAAAGCATCGACGTCGCCACCTGGTCCCCGGCAAATCTCCGCCCCCGCACGATTTCCGCGTGCCGCGCCAGCGCCGCCTTCTGCGCTTCGCTGCCCGCAAATGAAAGCATGACCTCGGCGAGCTCGTCACCGGACGCGTTCTTCTCCACGCTCCTCAGAAAAAGAGTCCGCATCGTGCGGTACCGCGCCGGCATCGCCCAAAGGTCGAAAACCGCGTGCTTCGGCGACACGTCCGTGAGCTCGTCCCTCAGCCGCGCCGAATACTCCTCTATCGCGGCCGGATATTCCTTCACCGATTCATCGGTTGTAAATACGCTCCTGTACGCGGTCTTGGCGAGCGCGCTTCTGGCCTCGCCCAGGTTCCCCGACTCGATAAGCGAGTGAAAGAAGCTCCTGCCCAGAAGCTGCCCCTCAAGCGCCGCCACCCGCCCGCTCGCAAAACACCAGCCGAGCCGGTCGCTGTCGCCCTTTCGGGCCGTCTGTGTGCTGAACTCTGTCACTTCTCGAAAAGCTCCCCGGCAAGTTCGTTGGTCATCGCCTCACGAAGGTCGCCTATCTTGCGCTGTATCGTCTGGTCGATGGAGAAATCCTCCCCTTCGACGATAAACCCGCCAGTAACGTTCTTATCCACCACGACCTCTGTGAAATGCCCCGTCTCGCCTCGGGCGTAGTTGACCGGGCCGAGAAATTCCTTCGTAAATCGCGCCTTGTCGCGCTCGCTCACGCGAAGCGTCCCGCCTACGCCCTTGGGCAGCGCGCCCAGCCACAGCGCCATGACGCGCAGATACTCCTTGTCCTCAAGCGAGCAGAGCGTTTCGACGGCTTTCGCGAAGACTCTTTCGAGGACGGCGTTTTTCGCCGCAAGCACATCGAGGCGCCCGCGATGCCTGGCCCTGCCCATCTCGCGCTGAGTCTCGGCCTCCACGCGCGCCTTTACCGCGGCCATCGCATCATCATACGCGCGGTCGTTTTCCGCTGCGGCCCGGGACATCTCGTCTTCCCGGCGTCTCTTCGCGTCAGCGAGAGTCTTCGCCGCCTGGCTTTCGGCGTCTTTCATTACAGCCGCTTCGATCTTCTCGGTAGGCATCCTCAAAACCTCACTGCGCAAAGAGTATAGCCGGATTGGCGAAAGGCATCGGTTTCGTCAGCAGGAAGGCCATGATAATCCCCGCCAGAAGCGCCACGAGCCCGTAGGTCTCCACGAGCGCCGGCAGCAGTATAGCGCGGCCGCTCTCGTCGGGCTTTTTTGCTACGAGGTTTATCGCAGCAGCAGCCGTCTCGCCCTGAGCCACGGCGCTCTTGTGCTGCACAAACCCGACCGCGATCCCGATAAACATCAGCGCCAGCCCGATCACCGGACCCACCTGCAGGGCAGAGTTGGTGTCTACGCTTGCGCCCAGAAGGTTTACCCTGAAAGCGATAAACACCAGGCAGATGAATCCGTAAAATCCCTGCGTCCCGGGCAGCGCCATCAGCACGAGGAGCTTCCCGAAAAGCTCGGGCTTCTCGCTCAAGACGCCCGCCGCCTGCGACGCCGCCGTCCGTATCCCTATCGCGCTCCCGATACAGCCCAGCATCACCGCCGCCATGCCTCCGAGTATCGCCCAGCCGATGCCCGTCTGCAGAAAGTAGACCGTCATAAACTCTTGAAAGCCCATTTTTGCTAAGCCCTCCTTCCTGTCCGCGCTCGCCCCCTTATCCGCGTTCTCCCGCGGGAGGCGTCGAGTGTTTTATTCGGTTAGTTCCACGTTGCTGCTTGCAAATCCAAAAGGCCTGAAGGGGGACCCTCCTCCCTCGTAAAAGCGGCCGAAAAACTCCAGAAATATCAGACGCGCCGGATGCACGAACGCGCCCAGTATGCTCATCACAAAGTTGAACGAATGCCCTGCAAAACACACCACCAGAAATAGACCCCATCCCGCGTACGGGATATCCTTCAAAAACCCTGATATGATGTTAAACGCCATCCCGATAACCGACGTCGTCAGTCCCAGCGCGAGTAAGCGCGAGTAACTGAGCACGTCGCCGATAAAGGCCGTCGTCCCGTATGAACCGAGTATCCCGTACAGGCTTATCGTCCCGGTCACGAGCCTGGCGGGCCAGTTATCCGCCGCGCGCCCCTGGGTCAGCACCAGCCCCAGCGCCGAAAGCGCCAGCACCCACTGAAGAAAGAAGAAAAGAAGCAACTCTTGCAGGAAAAAAAGGAGCTCCCGTCAGA
>CALMGO010000353.1 GCA_937863625.1 uncultured bacterium | reverse complement strand
TACACCAGATTGTCCTCTCCGACGAATTCATGCGGCTGATGCGCGCCGAACCGCCAGATTCAAAAAGGCGATTCGCGTCTGCCACTCCGGCGCAAGGAATTTCTCGTAGTTGTGCAGGTTGGCGACATAGACAATCAGCAGACCGAAGAAAACGATGAACTGCATCCACTGCGAGGGGTCGCGCCAGAACATGCGCAGGTCCTTCATGATGAGCGCGCTTGTCGGCGAGCCGACGGGCAGCAAACGCTCCAGCCGGCTCAGCGCCCCCCTGCCAGAGGGATAAAAGCGCCTGAGGCTGAACCCGCGCAATCCCGCCCAGCCGCCATAATACCCCCCGCCCGCCAGCCACAGCGACACCACCATCAGCAGCAGCGCATTGCTCAGCAGCAGCCCAAAGTAGAACAGTGTTTCGCGCAGGTCTCCCCTGCCGGCCGCGAGCACGCCCTCGTTGACCCAATGGCTGGGGAAGAACGGCGACTGCGTTGTCTTGAGCGCCGAGAGGATGCGGTCGAGCGCGTCGAGCTGGCTGAGATTGGCGACCGAGAACGAGCGGAACAGGAACACGAGGAATCCGATTCCCAACAGCGCGATGAATGCGGCAATCACTTTGAAATTCATTTTCGGGAAAATGCGGACCAGCCCCATCAGAAGCAGCGCGCCGAGCAATCCGGCGATCACCACAAACGGGATGAAGAACAGCGGAAGCGCCGGATAGAAATACCATCTCGCCTTGAACACGATGCCGTAGCTCATCATCAGCGGAATTCCGAGAAAAATGAACGCCCAGGAGCTGTAGGCCAGCGTCTCGGCGAACCGGCAGAGAAACACCTCCTGCCCATCCATCGGAAGAGAAAACAGGAATTCCGTTTCGTTCGATTTATAGAGCGTCGAGAAAGCGACGAGGATGTTGCTGAAGGTCAGCATCGCAAACAGCGTCAGGAAGAACAGCGCCAGCACGCGCACGGCAAGCAAGTCGCCGACGGGAATCGTATAGAGAAAAGTGAACGCCCTGTGGAACAGCCAGCAGCCAACCGTCATGAAGATGGCGGTCCACGTCACGATTACCGCGACCTTGAGCTTCGATTCCGAGCGCAGCGAGCGGATGTGGTTATACGCCAGTCTCGCCTTCACGGCGAGATAACGCAAGAAGAAATCCATGTCGCTCACGCCTTCTCGTACGAGACCGAGCGGATGCTCAGTTTGATTTTGCCGATGACCTGCATCAATTTCGCCTGCTGTTCGAGGTCGCCCTCGAGCAGTTTGATGTGCGTCGCATCGGCGATCGGCTGGCCCAGCGTCGGATCCATTGCCACCCATCGGCCCACATACACCTCCGGCCAGGCGTGATAATAAAAGCTTCCCTTGTGATACACCAGCCCGATGGCGATCTTGGCCGGCAGCCCGAGCGAGCGCGCGAGCGCCACGAACAAGGTGGTATGCTCGTTGCAGTCGCCCTCGCGAGTCTCGAGAATTTCGACCGCGGACGGCAGCGACACTGTCACTTTCTTCTTGATGTTATCGAACAGCCACTGGTTTATTCGCTCGGCCACCACCAGGCTGTTGGATTCGCCTCCGGCGATCTCCGCCGCCAATTTTCGAATCGCCTCGTCATCGGACTGAATGAAGACGGTCGGCGCGAGATGCTTTTTGAATTCGCTTCCACTGACCGGAATGAGCACGCTCTGCGAGGGGTCGGCCTTGACCATATCGATGCGAATCAGGCCGCGCTCCGCATCGGTCAGCGTCTGATACGCGCCGTTCAATGCGAACTGGCCGAGGTCAATGCCGGTGATCTCCGCCTCGAGGCCACGCGCCTGCTGCGGCTCTTCGATGCGCATATCCGAAGGCACCGCCATCATCTTGGCGATATCGTAGCGCAGACGGCCGCCGCTCTGGCTGCGGAATTCCTGCGCGACAACCCGGTCCTCGCGCACCAGAGTCCACCCAAGCGGAGTGCTTTCCTTGAGCGTCTCGCCGCTCTCGGTGACCCACGCGCTGAAGGTCAACCCTTGATATTTGGTATCGACCACGTACACGTCGATCTCTTTGCCCTCGAACTCGTATGGCTCCATTCCCCTCACCGTCACTTTCGCCTCGTTCGTGGCGAGGGTGAACGGGTCGAGAATCTCTATCGAATAGGTGACGCCCGGTTTGAGGTCGGGCAGATACAGCAGCGGCGTGAGGCTGTTGGATATGTTCACATCCTCGCTCACGGTCGCCTTCTTCCGAAAGACCTTTCCGCCGGAAAGCACGTCGAGTGAAAGCTCGTTGCCCTCGCGCAGGCCGTCGAGCCGAATTTCGTGGCCGGCGGACTTCAGGTTGCACGAGAAGGTGCGCATGCGAAAGTCGGGATCGGTGCGCAGAATGCCTTCGAAGTTCACCTGCAGGGGATTGTCCATCAGATTGAGCATCATAAAGGTTCGGTTGATGACGATGAAGCCCGGATTTTCTTCGCCTTGCACGCGGTTGACGGTGGTGTTCGAGTAGCCGATTTTCTCGCCCTCATAGTAGATGCCCATCCATTGCTCCTTGAAGGAAAGCTCGGGCGTAAGCGAGGCCGCAATACTCGTCGAGCCGCTGGGCAGGCGCGTCAGGAGCAGTTCCTTGCGCACGAGTTGCGCGTTCATGATCAACCAGAAAACCACCACACCGACCACAATAGCCGCTTTGTTTCCGCCGGATTTCACTACAGGCACGATGCTCCCTCACTTCTGTTGCCGGGAAGGCCGCCGATGCCTCGGCCGACCCGATGTGACCATGATAGGCGGGAAGGTGAACAGTTCAGGGGGACGCCCCTACGCGCCGCAGCATTTCTTGTATTTCTTTCCGCTGCCGCACGGACAGGGTTCGTTGCGGCCGACTTTCTGGCCGACTTTGACGGGGACCTTCGCTTGTCGGCTCGAGCCGTCGCCCAGAACCAGTTTCGCCGGCCTCGCCGGCTCTTTGGCCGGCGCCTGCACTGCGCCCACCGACGCTGCGTCGTGCGAGGTCAGTTCCGCCTGGGCGGGCTGGGGCGCAACTTCTTCGCGCTTCTTTTCGAGTTTCTGAGGCTCGCCGACCTGCACGCGGAACAGGAATTCCGCGGCGCCCAGCTTGACGTCGGCGATCATCTCGCTGAACAGATTGTAGCCCTCGTGTTTGTATTCCACGAGCGGGTCTTTTCCGCCGTGAGCGCGCAGGCCAATGCCCTCCTTGAGCAGGTCCATCGCGTACAGATGGTCCTTCCACCGCGAGTCAACCGCGCGCAAAATGGCGACGCGCTCGATCTCGCGCATCGTCTCAGGCCCGAAGCGGCGCTCGCGCTCTTCGTACGCGCCGCGCACCGCCTGTTGCAGGCGGTCGAAGACCTGCTCGCCCTCGGCGGTCTCGAGGTCCACCTCGTCAAGGCGCACGTGCAGCGCCAGATGGCGGCGTGTCCAGTCGGACAGTCCGCGCAGGTTCCACTCGTCGGGGAGCGAGTCGGGCGGAATGAACTCCTCCATTTTCTCCTCGATGAGGTCGTCGATCATCTCGAGCATGTGCTCTTTGAGGTTATCCTCATCGAGGGCGCGCTGGCGCTCGGCGTAAATGATCTCGCGTTGCTTGTTCATCACGTCGTCATATTTCAGCAGATGCTTGCGGATTTCGAGGTTATGCGCCTCGACGCGTTTCTGCGCCGTCTCGATCGAGCGCGAGACCAGCGAATGTTCGATGGGCTGGTCCTCTTCGATGCCGAGCCGGTCCATGATTTTCATGATGCGGTCCGACCCGAACAGGCGCATCAGGTCGTCTTCGAGCGAAATGTAGAAGCGCGACGAGCCCGGGTCTCCCTGCCGGCCCGCGCGGCCGCGCAGCTGATTGTCGATGCGCCTGCTCTCGTGGCGTTCGGTGCCGACGATGTGCAGGCCGCCAAGTTGAGCGACGCCGTCGCCGAGCTTGATGTCGGTGCCGCGGCCGGCCATGTTGGTCGCGATGGTGACGGCCCCGCGCTGGCCCGCGCGCGCGACGATCTCGGCCTCTTTCTCGTGGTACTTGGCGTTGAGGATATGGTGCGGAATCCGGTCGGCGCGCAGCATCTTGCCGAGCAATTCGGATTTCTCGACCGATATCGTGCCGACGAGCGACGGCCTGCCGAGCTTGTGCATTTCCTTGATCTCGTTGATGACCGCCTTGAATTTCTCGCGCTCGGTCTTGTGGATGACGTCGGGGTGGTTGTGGCGAATGAGCGCCCGGTTCGTCGGAACAACCACCACGTCAAGTTTGTAGATGTCGTTGAATTCCTGCGCCTCGGTATCGGCCGTGCCGGTCATGCCGGCCAGCTTCTTGTACATCTTGTAATAGTTCTGCAGGGTAATGGTCGCGAGCGTCTGATTGGCCTCGCCGACTTTCACGCGCTCCTTCGCCTCGAGCGCCTGGTGAAGCCCGTCGCTGAAGCGGCGGCTCGGCATCAGGCGGCCGGTGAACTCATCGACGATGACCACCTTGTTGTCGGTGACGATGTAATCGACGTCGCGCTCGAACAGCGAAAATGCGCGCAGTAGTTGCGAGACGGCGTGGATGCGCTGGCTGACGGCGTTCATGCGGTCGTAAAGCTGAAGGCGCCTGGCCTCGAGTTCCATCTCGCGCATAAGCTTCTTTTCGTAATCCAGCGAGGCGTCGGACCTGAGCTGCGCGAGGTCGCGGTCGATGGCGCGCTCCTCGTCGTCGATCTCCGGCAGGATGAACATCTCGAGGTTGCCGGAGGAAATGGTGCGCCTTCCCTTCTCGGTCAGGTCGGCGACATTGGTTTTCTCGTCGATGGTGAAGTAGAGGTCGGCGACCAGCTTCATGACGCCTTTTTCTTCGGTGCCGCCCATCAGCTTGTCGCCCATCAGGTCGAGTTCGGTGCGATGCACCAGCTTCTGCAGCCGCGCGTTCTCCATCAACGCGAGAAATCGCTTGTCCTTCGGGCTGCCTTTTCTCACCATCAGCAGTTTCTTGCCGGCCTCGACCTCGTTGCCGCTGGAGAGCATCGCCTCGGCCTCATCCATCAGCTTGTTCACGATGCGCTGCTGCTGGTGGTGGAGGCGGTCAACGGCGGGCGCCAAATCTTCGTATTGTTCGTTTGACTGCTCGACCGGGCCGGAGATGATGAGCGGGGTGCGCGCCTCGTCGATGAGGACGCTGTCAACCTCGTCAACGATCGCAAAAGGGTGCCCGCGCTGGGCCTGGCGCTCCTTATAGACCGACATGTTGTCGCGCAGGTAATCGAACCCGAACTCGCTGTTGGTGCCGTAGGTGATCTCGGCCCGATACTGCTCCTGGCGCTCGTCGGAGTCCATGCGCGTCTGGATGCAGCCGGCGCTCAAGCCGAGATACTCATACACCGGGCCCATCCATTCGCGGTCGCGGCTGGCCAGGTAATCGTTGACCGTGATCAGGTGGACGCCTTCTCCCGAGAGCGCGTTCAGATATATCGGAAGCGTCGCCACCAGCGTTTTGCCCTCGCCGGTCGCCATTTCCGCAATTTTACCCTGATGCAGCACCATCCCGCCGATAAGCTGGCAGTCGAAAGGAACCATTTCCCACGCGACCTCGTGGCCGCGCACAAACCAGTTCTTGCCATACAGGCGGCGACACGCTTCCTTCACGACGGCGAACGCCTCGGGCAGAATGTCGTCGAGCGTTTCGCCGGCGCTCAGGCGACGGCGGAACTCGGAGGTCTTCGCGCGAAGCCGGCGATCAGAGAGCGCCATCAGCTTTGGCTCGTGCGCCTTGATCTCGTCCACCACCGGACGCAGCATCTTGATGTCGCGCTCGTGCTTGGTGCCGAAGAACAGTTGTAATAGTTTGAATATCATGGATTTATTACAGCCTCCTATGGGAGGAAAATGACGTTAAATCTGTTTAATTATAACAAGAACCAGCAGCCAAATTCAAGGCGAAAACGGGGGGAAGCAGTCCGTAGTCCTTGGTCCAGAGCCTGGAGGAAGACCGATTTGACCACGAATCCGTTCGAGAAGCTTAGGACAGGTTTTCACCGATTCACCGCCGTAGAGAATGGCAAATCGGCGCTATTTCACAAGATGATAGGCGGTCAGCTCGAGGGTTTCCTCATAATCGCTCACCGCGAGTGGACGGGGGCCGCGCGCGCCGAAGTCGGCCCACGTGTGTATCTTCTCCTTGTAAAATCTCTTCACGACGCCAACGCCGCGCGCATGCCATGTTTCCTCGGTTATGTAGCCGAAGCCTTTGGTAACCCTGTTTTCGAAGAAGTATTCGCGCGTCAGGCGCAGGCAGTTCGGAAAGGCGCCCGCCGGCACGGTCACATCTTCGAGCGCGCCATTGACCATGTATTTTCCGTCTCCGTCATAGTTGCCGCAGGGCTCGCCGTTTTCGTCTATGCAGGGGTTGCCGGAATGGGAGTACTCGAAGCGGTCTCCCAATGAAACTTCCGCAGGCAACATTTCCATCGGCGGGCAGTACTCGGTGTAGGCGCCGCTCGGGAGCAGATACCTGACGAAAAAGAGGCCGTCATCGTTGAGCAGAAGGAATATCTCCGTCTTCCCGGGCGAAGGGAAACGCAAAGGGGCTACGTTCACCGCAATTGGAGCGGGCTTGCGCACAGCCACCACTTGAATGCACCGCTCGTCACATAGTTCCTTCGAGCCAAGCGTGACTTGCGTGATTCCGCCATCCGACCGGATGTAGGTGTACCTACTTCCCGGTTTGCCGGGAAACAATTCGCTGACGGCGATGGGTTCATCCGGGTCGAATTCCTCCGAAACAGGCCGCAGATTCTCCTGCGGGTTCGCGTCGGCCCGGCCATCCCGAAGCGCCGGAACTCCGAGGCCGGCGTTGTCGGTTGATGAATCGGCCAGAATGTTGTGGTTGAATAAGGATGCGACTGAGAATGACAGACCCAGAGCGAGGATGAATAGTATTTTCTTCATAACTGACCCCCCTTTCGGCTGCCCATTATCATATACCATAATAATCAATTTTGCAAATGGAGCAATGCAGAGGAGGGAGAGGGCGAAGGATACACGCAGGCTGGAAGCCTGCGCCACCAAAGAAGAGGACAAGAAAGACGGGCGACCCGGCGGGTCGCCCCTACGCCTTTCAATCCATGACAATCCCAATTTGTCGAACGGATTCGTGGTTAAAGAATCTTGCGGAAATTGGGCGCGGTCCCGCGAAACGCGGGACGCCCCTGCCACGGCTACAGACTATGGACTAAAGTCTGAGGACTGACTTTCCTCAATCCTTGTCGGCGAGAGTTATCAACCATTTGCCCTGCGGGGTGTCGAGGGTATCGAGGTCGCCCGGGGAGCCGATCCTGACGAAGCCGTATTTCCTCATGCGGAACCCGACGCTCTTGAAGATGATGTGGCTGATTCCCCTGTCGCGAAGATGGTCCACCAGCAGTCGCAGGCATCGGCGGGCGCGGCGCGGCACAACCAGGTCGTAGATTTTGGCGAGTGAGCGGTCGATGTCGTAAACGCAATAGCCGGCGCTCTCATCGCCATCGAGAAACTCATAGGCGCGGAACCGGCGCGTCGGATTGTCGATGAACCGCCAGTTGAGGAATTCGGCGGTGCGGACTCCATGAATGAAAGCCGGGTCGAGCGCATAATCCTTCGTGAACCTCTCGAGCGGCGCCATGCGCGCGTGTCGCGAACGTTTGCCAAGCCAGAAGAAGGCATAGGCCCTCGAAACCATAGCGGCAAGGGAATCCGGCGCCTGGTTCGGATTTCCCAGCCTGATGGGATACCACCACTCGTCCACCGGATGGTACACCCTGACATCGCCCGGATAGGTCTTGGTGATGCGCCGGGAAATCTCGTTAGGAAAGCCGATGGAAGGGAAATCGCGCCTTGCCACCGCAAATTCCCTGAGTTGCGAGTACACGCCGGAGCCGCGGTGCGCTTTGGCCACGAACCAATCGACCGCCTGCCTGACGGAAAAAGGTCCCGTTTTTTCACTGGTGAAGAGGCGCGGCATGTACGCCCTCAACGCGACAATTGCGCCGTTGGAGTCTTCGCCCACGAGCACCCGAGCGCGCCCGGCGGGATTTTGGAAATACTTCCAGCGCAGCCATTCGGGGTCCTTGATTCCATAATCGTGGCTGCGAAACAGTTCGGCAATCCCTTCCAAATCGCTTTCATCGGCTTCTCGACAGAGATATTGCGCCTTCTCCTTCCCTTTCACCATCGCGTCGTTCATCTCTTTTCCGGCGCGGACGGCTGAAGGGATAGCTGGTTGAGTCGGGGCGTTTCCCCGCGCAAAGAGCGCCTGATGCGGGGCATGGCCGGCGGGTTGGGGAATGGGGATTCCGAGGAGTCGTTGCAAATGCGGCAAGTTCATGGCGCGCCTCCCGTTCGCAGTGGGGACTTTCCACTCCTCCGAAAGCGAGCTATGGCAAGAACAGCAATATCTAACAGGAATCGAAACTGCAACGAATCCGGATATTTCACAGAACTAAACCGCGAACTTGAATACGATAACTTTAACAGCGGCAGGACAAAAAGCAAGATCCGGCCTATGGGAAGTGAGAAGGCAAACGTGAGGAGGCAATGAAAGATGGATTCCTGCTTTCGCGGGAATGATCCCGCGAATCACGCGAAGCGCGTGACAGGCCAGCGGGATTTCGCTGGCGCTCAACAAAGTCTTCTCTTCGCTACAGACTACGGACTGCGGTCTAAGGACCGATTCTCACGATGTCCAGCCCGTTGTTGCGGTCGATCAAATAGATCAGGCCGCGCTTGTCCACGAACACATCATTCGTCTGTGGAAATTGGCGTTTCGGCCCCGATTCGGGGAGGTAGTGGGCGACCTCTCTGGGGTGGTACGGATTGGATATGTCGATCACGCGCAGGCCTCCCGCAAACCATGCGGCGTACACCAGATTGTCCTCTCCGACGAATTCATGCGGCTGATGCGCGCCGAACCGCCTTCCTTTCTGGCCGCTCCACCAGCCGTAGTCGCCGGTGTCGGGCACGGTGAATCGCGACACGATGGCCGGATTGCGTTCGTCGGTGATATCGACCATCCACATTGACGCCGGCGAGGCCTCCCGCTCATCGGTGATGTCTTCGTTAAAGAGAATGAGCCACCGCTTGCCGGCGATCTCATGTGCGACAGGCAGCGCGGTATGGATGGGCGACTCATGCTGCGGGTTCACATGACAGACCGTCTTCGGATTGCGAATGTCCGAGATATCGATGATGGCGAAGCCGCCGAACCACAGCGGCGCGTACAGGCGCTCGCCCAGCCGGTTGGGATGGTGAACGCGATAGTCGTTGCGCGACCAGGTCGGCCTCTCCCCCGCTGCAATATGCTGACCGGGCAGCCACCACCGGCTGACCTCTTTCGGGCGAGTTGGGTCGGCGAGGTCGATGATCTTGATAAAATTGCCGCGGAACCCGTCGTCGGTCGAACTGATGTAGGCCAGATTTCTCTCGCAATCGAACTCGAACCGATGCACGCCCGCCGGCGCGTTGTTCAGGTTGATTCCGCCCGCTTTGAGAAAACCCACCTCCCGCGGACTCACCGGATTGGACACGTCGAACACGCCCAATCCGAGTTTTTTGGGCTTGCGGAAGAGCGTGTCGAACGCATACGCGGCCGTCGAGCCGGCATATTGCTCGTAGTTCACAATCATGATGTTTCCGCATGCGCGCGCCTTGTGCGAATGAGTCCGCGGCTGCGCCTTGATGCGCGAGAGAATTCGGGGTTCCGCAGGGTCGGACACATTAAGGATGCTGGTGGAAAAAGGAGGCGCCACGTGGCCGATATAGGCGATGCCGTTGTGAACGTCCACCATCCCGCCGCCCTCGATGTCGAGGTGGCCGACAAGCTCGACGTCGTGCGCACCCTCGACGAGCTCGGGGTCGACAT
>CALMGO010000352.1 GCA_937863625.1 uncultured bacterium | reverse complement strand
GTCAAGGCCTCCGTAAGGAACTGGCGCGTACGGCGAATCTTGGCGACATTTGAGAGCATGTAGTCGTAATCATCCAGGGCGGCAACCGCGGCGGCGATCGAGAGGCGGTTAACGTTGTACGAGTCCTTGCATGTGGCGAACTTTTCTATGAGACCTTCCGGCGCAGCGAGGTACCCGATGCGCATCCCGGCGAGGCTGAAGGACTTTGAAAAACTTCTCAAAACGCACAGATTGGGGATCTTGCCGACCATTCCCATGCAGTTGTCGTCGGCGAAGTCTGCGTAGGCTTCATCGACGACAAGGATGCCGGACAGACTCTCGGCAAGGCGTCTAACCTCGGCAGGAGGGGCGGAGGTGCCTGAGGGGCTGTTGGGATTGGCAAGAAAAGTGACCTTGGCATCGTTGCCAAAAAGCGCAGCAGGCAGGGAGAAGTCCTCGTTATAGGGGACGGCAATCTTCCTCGCAGCCTGTATGTCGGCAAGCGTCTCGTAGAGGATGTAGGTGGGCTCCGGGTAGGCCACGGCATCACCTTCACCGGCCAGGCAGCGGTTGAGAATGGTGAGGATATCGTCGCCGCCGTTGCCAACGAGAAAATTCTCGCGTTCGAGATGGAAGCGCTCGGAGAGACGGTCGCGGACGGGATTGGCCATGGGGTCAGGATAGCAGTTAAGAGCGCCCCAGGCCTCGGCAAGAAGCGCGCGGACGACCTCGGGGGAGGGGGGATAGGGATTCTCGTTGGTGTTCAACTTGACGAAACCACCCTCCTGGGGCTGCTCGCCCGGGATATATGGCAACATTTTGTCGATGTTCGACCTTACATACACAGCAAATCCTCTCTACTTGAAACGCCATTCTGCCGCGCGGGCGTGGGCTTCAAGCCCCTCGCGGCGGGCAATTGCGGTTATGCCGTGGAGTTCTCGCTTCAAAGACTCTCGCGAGTACTCAACGAAACTGATGCGCTTAATGAAGTCAGTGGCGGAAAGGCCGCTGGAGAACCGCGCCGTGCCACTGGTGGGCAGTGTGTGCGAAGGGCCGGCCACATAGTCGCCGGCGGCTTCAGGAGTATTAGCGCCGATGAAGACCGTGCCGGCGTTTCGAATAGACGGCGCAACCTCGCGCGGTTTCGCGGTCATGATTTCAAGGTGCTCGGGCGCGATAAGATTGGCCACTTCAACGGCCTGCTCGATAGTGCCGACCTTGATAAGAGCGCCGTACTGTTCGAGGGACTCGATGCACATATCGGCGCGCGGCATGTCCTGAAGATGCACCTCAAGCGCCGCCTCTACCTTGCCAAGGAGTTCCTGCGAGGTGGTGACGAGCACGGCGGAGCCCGGATAATGCTCGGCCTGGCTCAAGAGGTCCGCGGCCACGAAGTCGGGATTGGCGGTTTCGTCCGCAATGACGAGTATCTCGCTGGGGCCGGCAAACATGTCAATCTTCACCTTCCCGTAGACCTCGCGCTTGGCGAGATTGACGAAGGTATTACCGGCGCCGACAATCATGTCAACACGCTCTACGGTCTCGGTGCCATAGGCAAGCATGCCAATCGCTTGAGCGCCTCCTACGCGGTAGACCTCAGTGAGCCCGAGCAGGTGGAAAGCGGCGAGTACATGGTCGTTCAGGTTTCGCGGAGACGTGGCGACCGCGATCTCTTCGCAACCGGCGACCTGAGCGGGCACTACGTCCATGAGAACAGCCGAAGGGTAGGGCGCAGCCCCACCCGGGACGTACACGCCAACCCGCCTCATGGGACGATACACACTCTCGATGGTGACTCCGTCACGCTCGAAGATTTCCGGCGTCGAGGCGAGGACGTGACGCTGGAATTTTTCAATGTTTTCACGGGCGACGCTAAGCGCTTCGCGAAACTCAGGCTCGACCCTATCATAGGCGGCTTTGAAATCAGCGGGGTCTACGCGAAAAGCATCGGCTTCCATGTCGAGGCCGTCGAGTTTGCGGCAATAGCTGACAATTGCATCATTTCCGCGCAGTCGCACTTCGTCGAGGATGCGGCGCACTACTGAAAGGGGGCTAAGAGGCTCCCCAAAGACCGCAATTGTGCGTTTCTGGTCATTTTCGGATACCTGTCCGGCATCCACGCCGAGCGAATCGCGCAGAGCGGCAAGATCCGTCGCTGCGGCAGGTTCGGCCCAGTCGATCTTGCGAATTCTAAGCATCTGCCTTCTCCGGGGGCAACACACGCTCTTTTCGCGGGTTAAAGCAAGAGCCACTAATATATTACGGGCGGCGCGACGGTCAAGCGAAAAGGGGTTGCGGGGCTTTGACCGGGGGGGCGTGGACAAATATACTGATGGGGCGGAAAGGAGAGGACTGTGGCAAAACGCCTGGCCCAGGACATCGGGGATATCCAGGAGGACCTGAGGGTCCTTCGCGACCAGGAGAAGTCCGTGAGCGTTCTTGCGGGCTTTCTGACATTTTCTACGGTCACGGGGACAATTGTGCTGGTATTCACTCTCCTGGCGGGGCTCAACGCGGCGGATTTCCTGAAGCTGAGCGCCGTCAGGTGGGCGGCACTTGTCGCGCTGGCGGTGTCCGGCGCGGCGACCTTGTGGTTATATGTGATTTCTCCACTACGGTGGCGTCCCACCTATGACGCGCTTGCGCGCTTTGCCGAGGAGCGTCTGGATGGACTGGACAACTCGTATATAAACGCGGTACAACTGGGACGCGGCGTACGTGGGGCGTCGGGCGCGCTTACGGAGGCCGCGGTCGCCGAGTGCGTCAGGCATGCGCGAAGGCACGACATCCTGCGCGCGGTTGAAAAGGAAGCACTTCGCCGCAGGGCGGTGACGGCAGGCGTCATAGGGGCGCTTCTGGCGATGTATATCGTTCTGGCGCCGGGGAACTTCGCGGCGGGAATTACGATGCTTTTTGAGCCGGGACTGTTTGTGCCTGCGGTGGGTTCGGCGCGGATAGAATACGTGCGTCCTGGAGATGCGGAAATTGTTCGCGGCCAGGAGATCGTCATCGAGGCGGGAACAAAAGACGACGCTACAGGCACGTCCGGAATCGTCTACGCCGAGGCACAAGAGGGGCACGAAAGCACAAGAGAGATGACACCTGCGTCGCCGACCGAGTTCAGGGCATCGCTGGGGGCCGCCGAAGAGGCGTTTGACTACGTGGTCAAGATTGGCGGGACGCAGAGCGCGAAGTATCACATTGAGGTCATCGAGAGACCGTCGGTCAAGTCATTGGCTGTGCGTTACGAGTATCCGAG
>CALMGO010000351.1 GCA_937863625.1 uncultured bacterium | reverse complement strand
CGATCGCCAGTATCAGTAAGCCGGCGAGAGCGAAGACTGCAACGCCGCGAGGTTCTCTGTTTCGTCGTCTACTTTCCATCCCAGTCCCTTAAGAATAGAGGTATCGGTCAAGAGCGTACTCTTATCTCCGTCGGCCACGAGCACCCAGTGGGCTTCGCCGCCGGCGGGCCCCGCTTCGAGGTACATGCGAGACAGCACGGCATTCACTATGCACGCGTCGCCGGATTTCATCCGGTACCTCGGAAAAAACGGAGGGTCAAAGAGAAACTCCACTTCCCTGCCGGACGAGTTGAATATATGGTAGGATACCGTCAGGCTCGCGGCGGCGTACGGACCGCCGGAGCGCTCCTCGACTGTTCCCGCCAGCACAAGCGTGCGGCCTGCCCCGAGCCTGCTGAAGGTCTCCTGCCAGGCTTCAGGTGCACTGTTATACGCCTGGCGGGCGATCTCCTCGGGCGACATGCCGAGAAGCATGCCTTCTTTTTTCTCATCCGGCAAAGCGGCCAGCGCTATCTTGAGCCTGACGTCATCGAGCGCCGATTCGACTGACGCGGCCCTTCCGGGCGGTCCCCACCAGGACCTGTAGGTCCTGAGGGCGCGCGCATAAGCAGCCTCCGCGTCGAAAAGTTCTCCGCGTCCCACGGCGCCTTCGGCGCTCTTGACGAGAGCATCCGCGCGGGTGAGGGCGCGCCCCCTCATCGACGAAAAGAGTGTCACGAGACCCAGCGCCACGAGCACCCCTGCCGCGGCGGCGCCGACTATGACGAGTTGCCGGCGAGGCAGCTTTGAACGGGTGCGTTTCTTCAAGAGCGGCTCGTAGGATATCTCCTCACGGTAAACGCTCATGCCGCAGTTGGGGCACGTTTTGACCTTTATTTCGTCGTCGAGGAAAACTATCTGTTCGCCGCAAATGCAGGTCACTTCTTTCATTCCGTCAGCGCCTCCCTGAAGGTCACAAAGTGCTCGCGGGCGTCACGGCATTATAAACCCGCATAAATGCCGCGGTCAAGCGCGCCTGCGTTAAACTTGCCCTAAAAGTCAAAAGGCCTATAATACCGCCTTCCAGGCATCGGATTCCTGTGAGGCTGCAGCGGAGATTATGGACACGGCAAACCGGATAATATTCGAACGAATACCGGCTGCATGCCGGAGAATGGCTGCGTTTTTCTCGCCGGGTTCGCGCTCGGTCATAACCATAACCGTCATTCTCTATTGCATCGGCACAAATTACCTGCTGACCGCACTGGAAACGCCCCACCTCATCGACGAGAGAACCTGGGTGGACAGGAGCCTTGCGCCGCTGTGGGACCAGTCCGGGCCCAACAATCACTATTATGCCCTGCACCATCCGTCCTTTGCGCGGCTGGCGTACGGGACAGTCCTGCGCGCGAGAGGGGTCTACAGCCTCGACAGGCCGCTTGTCGACTACTCTCAATCGGCCGAGTGGAATTTCGAGCGCGGCGCTTTTGTGCCGCTCTATATCGAAACGCCTCTCAGGATGGTAAATGTCGCCTTTCTGACCGGGATGATCGCATTTGTCTATCTCGGCCTCAAGCGAATCCTCGCCAACAGGGTGCTCGCGCTGGCCGGGTGTCTGCCGCTCCTCTTCAATTACCCCATCCGCGGCGGCACCGCCGCTTACCTCGGCACCGACGCGATGCTTCTCTTCTGGCTGGCGGCATTCTGGTATATATGGCTCACGCTGGGGTCAAGGGGCTTCTGGGGTGTTCTCGCCATGACGCTGGCGGGCGGCCTCATGGTGTCAACGAAGGTAAACGGAGTATTTGCGCTTGGCGGCGCGGGACTCTACTACCTCGTTACCGGGCGCGGCATCCGACGACTGCTCTACCCGCTGACTCTCGCGGTGGTGCCTTTTGCGGTCTT
>CALMGO010000350.1 GCA_937863625.1 uncultured bacterium | reverse complement strand
CGCCACACGGCCGTAATGCATTTCCTTCTCAAAGGCGTAAAGCCTCGGGCTGACGATTCCCCTGAAAAGCATGACAAGGCTCGCCAGCCGAAGCAGGGGCAGCAGGTCGGGACGGTCATAGTATCCTGCGACGACAGGCGCCAGCAGAAAAGCCGCAAGGGAAAGCCCAACGCCTCTCAGCGTGGCCGACCACCAGGCGGCGTTGAGAAAGTCATCTTCAAGGCCGTCTTTATTCTGGATGACACATGCCCTGACACCTACCTCGGTGAATGCTTCAAATGCGGCCACTGTCGCCATCACAAGCGCCATGAGGCCAAAGTCTTCCGTGAGCAGTATTCTGGTGAGGACGACGCGCCTGAGAAATCTCAATGCCTGCCCGAAGCCCGTAGCCCCACCGAGCCAGAGTCCCCCGCGTGCCGTTCGAGCTTTAATCGTGGCGCCGGAGAAGAAGTCTTTGAACTGCAAGAGCACTTTCACGTTGCGGAATACGTCCTTTCCTCAGGCCGGGACGAGTCTCAGCTTAGACTCCGTCCCCGTCGGTTGCGCTTTGTTTCGTACGCAACCGATTATCCTGCAATGCTTTACATTGCGCCCGAGTACCCAGGGGCGCCTGGGATGCCTTCTTAGTCGTCGACCGGTTCAAGCAGGCCTTCGTCGATCTCGAGCGCGACGGCCTGTCCGAGGTTTTCGACTGTCAGCACAAGCCTTGTGACGGCGCGCCTCGTCTGAACCACGCCCTCGATACCCTCAAAGGGACCAGCGATGACCCTGCACCGTGAGCCCTTGGGGAAGTTACGCCATGGTTCGAGGACGGCCTTGCCGGCCAGCAGTTTCTCTATGTGCCGGAGTTCCCTGTCCAGCTTTTCCTGGTCGGCGACCTGGATAGCGCCGGCCAGGCGCCCGGTGCGCATGGAGTCGAGCCTTTTCTCAGGAGTGCTTCGCACAAACACATACGATGAGAAGAGCGGCAGCATAGACGAGACACGCCTGCCCCTGACAAGATGACTCCTTTGAGTCATGGGAAGGAAGTAAGCAATCCGTCGCGCAATAAGGTCGCGTGCAAACGCCTTTTCCTGGCGCGCCTTTGTGTGCGCCACCCACCAGGGGCCTTCGGCCACCGCATCAGAAAGCGCGGCGGGAAAGCAGGTCGGCGGGTTGTTCTCAGCGGACACCATCAACTGCTCTCCTCATCGTTCGAAAGCGCTTCGCCGAACTCGGTCGTGACGTACTCGGCAGCCTTGACGCTGCCCTTCTCGTCCGGGAGGAAATCCAGAACATGGCCGGCAGTCTCGATTGCAAGGCCTTTCACGGATGCCTCACTGCGTGAGGATATCTGTATCTGGGCGACATAGCGAGCGGGGTTGCCATCGATATTCGGCAGACGCCAGCTCACTCCTGCAAACCGGTCCTCGTCGTTTGTGATCACACCGTTGAGAACATAGTAATTCAGAACAAACACCTCGCCAAAGGTTGTATTTGCCTTGTGAAACCGGTGAACGAGACATGCGAGAGAACGGCCGTCGGGCAGAGTCAGAATTTGTGGCGCTGTTTCATCGCACACCCATCCGGCGTTTACATAGCATATCTGAGGCCGGTGGCCGACCATCGTGCGAGGCCTGCCGGAATAGGCAATGTACATGTTCGCGACCTCGCCCGAACGGGAGTTGGTGTAGATGCGATTGAGATACGCGTCATTGTCGGCTATCCGCTCCACTTCGGGAGTCAAGGGAGAGTCAACGCCTGTCCAGCCCCCCACTGCGAACGGGAAAAACGAAAGCGGCACAGGCAGCTCGACCTTCTTGGACAACGGCGTGAGAACGTGCAGCGTAATGCTGCGGTACAAGATCGCGCCAGCCAGAATCGATAAGACAACCAGGAACCACGGCAACCACGGCCGTCGCCCGCCCGGGATCGGTTTGGAGGATGTGCCTATGGCTGCGGTCATGATGTTTTCGCCTTTTGTAGACACCAAGCGTGCAGAAACGCGAAGTCGGCGGGGGCTGTCGGGCGGAATCCCTGAAGGTCACACATCAGACTGCCTCCCCTGTTGGCACAACACGGCATACACATATTCATACGCTTGCGGCATCTTAGATCGACACCCGTGATTTATACCCCGTCGACAGAAACCAGGAAAAGAAAAACTCCAAGCCCTGACGCCGTCGGCGACATGCTCTGGTACTTTCTGACACCAACTTTCTTATCGTCGGTTCGAAGGCTTTGGCTGAACCATAAAGGGACGCAGTCAGAGGGTCACGCTGTATAGAATTGATTCAGACGTTTCAGAGTGAAACCACGCCATTCCAATCTGAACACCCTTCGGGTCACAACTGCGGCGCGAGCGCCAGCATCGACTGGGAGGCTTACCGTATCTACTGTACGGCACAGGTGTTATGTTCAGCAACTAATAATGTCGCAACTATACAGGTATGGCACGCGCTTTGCATTTCGAAATCCGGCTTGCTGTGTATTCTCGCACAGCGGGGGTGTACGTTTCTTGAATCGTCGGCTTTTTCAGGGATATGCTGGAGGCGTGGCGTTGGCCCAAAAGACCGTACTGACAGGCCTGTTGCTGTTGGCGCTATTGGCGCTGGCGGCTTCGGCGTCACCGGTATTGCCGGTTGGCGAACCGACGGCTGTCTCTACGCAAACCGCCGCGATGACGATGGACAGTGCGCGCGCGCAGTCGGCCACAAGCGCGTCTGTGTTGCCTGCCCCCAGTCTCTCACTTGACGCATTCGCACTGGACTTTGCGGTCACATTATCGCCGAGCCCGATTGAGCCGGCCATGCCTTTGTCGCCGCCGGCGTTGCCGAGCGCTCTGGTGCTGGTACTGATAGGATTTGCCCTTCTTACCGCTGTGCGCGACAGACGGGCATGGTACAACGCCGCTCTCGGGCTTTTCAGGCTGACGCAGGCGGGGCTTGCAGTTTTGCCGCGCATGGCTGCGGCATTTGCCGCGGGCAGGGCATGCGGCACAGCGGTTACCGGCAGGATTACAGACAAGCGGCAAGAGACCGCCTGCCGCATGGTTACCCCTGAGATTTCTTTTGTCGGGCTTCTTCACAGACTTGGCAGCGCCGGCGGGGATGACAAGATCGCAACCGGCTTGCGGTGGATAACCTGGACGTTTCAGAATGCGGCAAGGCTTTGCTATTCAAAGCCGGCCGCATTTTCTTTTGCGTTTGCCACGTTGACGACAGGGTTCGCCGGTGGCAATGCGCATCTCATGGAAATAGGGAATACAAGGAAACTTGAGATCTTCTACCCTCGCGAAAGGAGGTGATGGGGAGGCGCCCGATACTGCCGAAGGGCCACTCCGGTCAGGCTCAGAGGCAAAGATTCAGAGACAGTTGCATTCGTGAGGTTTCATTGGTGTATTTGATTGCTCGTGCACGAGCAAACAGGTCTGGTGGAAAGGAGATACAATAGTGAGGAAACTACTGTTAGTTATGATAGCCGTACTGGCGCTGGCTTCGCCTGCGCTTGCGGCACCGTTTATCGACGTCCCCGCCGGCTTCATCAACTTCGACGGGAACGGGTCATTTGACACAGTGCCTCCGGGTTCGTTCGACCCCACAACCGGGATTCCGAACGCGCAGGCAATTAACAGCGAGCTCTACGGTGTCGGCACGATATCCGGCGCCGCCCTTATGAGCGACCTGGGAAGCCCAGTTTGGCAGGCCAGTGATCTGGGGGCCAGTTTCGAAATGACGTTCTCCTTCTGGGATGCGGTAGTCACGTCCAGCGCCCTCACGCCTATCGGTGGCGGCAAGTACGTTCTTTCGGCGGACTACAGTGACGTTGCACAGCTCGTGCTCGTGGCCGACACCAGCAAGGATTTCACGGCGGCTAGTGGTCCGGGTGCATTTAATCTCGTCACCGGCTACTATCCCACTGCGTACGAGCTTGGCGCCGACACCGACGAGGACGTGTATCTCGTGTTGACCCTCTCCGGCAACAGCAGTGCTATAATCTGGGACGCCAACGTTGCGGCAGCGGCCGGCAACCCCATCGCAGGGTTCCTCGGCGGTTCGTTCTCTTCGACGGCTGTTGAGATAGTCGGCGGTTACGGCGCGAGCCACTTCATCGACTACCTCGGCCCGGACGGCCAGGCGGATGCATTCGTCCTGACGTTCACACTGCCCCCGGCGTGGCAGTTCGGCGCGGACATCGATATTCAGCTGCATGCGGTTCCTGAACCGGCTGCGCTGATCTCGTTGTGCGCCGGCCTGGTACTCCTCGGCGGCTACAGGCTTCGCAGGAAGGCGTAGTAGTACAGCTCCAATAACTGAAAGAAGCGGATGGTCCAAGGGCCATCCGCTTTTTTTGTCTCTTTACAGGGGGGACAGGCGCTTCTCCTATACGTCTTCGCCTGGAACATCGGCGGGTGCTGCAGCATCTGAGGGCTTTGTCGCGAGAATGCCGACTGTGATGGCGCCGCATTTGGTGCATTCAAGGCATCTCACGCACCTCGTATCATTCGGGTTCTTGTCGGGCAGGACACCATACTTGCAGAGTTTGCGGCAGAGGCCGCACTTGACACACTTGTGGTCACTCACCCTCAGGAAGATGCCGGAAAACCTGTTTGAGAGTCCATAGATCGCGCCAAGCGGGCAAAGAAGCGTGCACCACGGCCGCCAGGTGAAGAAAAGCGCCAGAAGAAACAACACCGTGACGGATATTTTGATCGTGTTGGGCCAGGCTACGCCTTCGCCTGCGGCGGCGGCCTTGGCCATGCTCGGCACAGCGGCCTCTAACGCACCAGCAGGACACACGCGGCATATGAAAAGCGGATGCGCATCACCCCATACGAACGGAATCACAATCACAAGAGCGACAAGGACGACGTAGCGAGAGTGCCCAGCCCACCGCGGCAACCGCACCTTTGGCGTCGGAATCCTGGCAAACATGTCCTGCAGCCAGCCAAATGGGCAGACCCAGCCGCAGATGAACGCGCCAACTGAGGCGCTGATTACCGCGAGTGTCCCCAAGGCGATAAAGGGTATCAAATGCAGGGCGCTGAAATTGGCGATAATCCCGATCGGGCATGCGAAAGTGGCCAGTGGGCAGGCATAGCAGTGAAAGACCGGCCCGCAAAAACTGTGAATTCGCAGCATAAGAGGGTCAAGCCAGACGAAGAGGAACCCAAACTGCACCCAGGGGCGCCATTTGAGCCACCGTGCAGTTCGTAGGGGAGGTTTTCTTTCGGTCATAGCCACTATGACCCGTCCTAAAGTGTTCAGGTTGGGCAGGCTGCGGCGGGCTGGTCCGTGGCGGGCTTTTCAATCTCACCATCGGCAAGGCGTACAATCGCCGCTACGGTCACGTCATGGACAACCTGCGGCTCAGGCATTTCGATGCTGCTGTCAGTCGCACCTACTGCGCTCCCGGCGTCAGTCGTGCCGCTAAGCGCAGCGGGTCCGGCGGCGGCGCCACCGCCAATTACGATGATATGAAAAAGCGCGCCGTATACGAACGCGCCCGCTCCCAGAAGGGCGATCAACAAGGTGACTATCAGACGCCACGCGGTGATGCGGCCTGTCACATCGTCGCCAACGCTGTCAGTGGGAGTCTCACTCATGCCATTACTAACCTGCTTAAGCCTCTATGGGTTCCATAACTGATTAAATCGGCGTAAATAATGGCGGAGGTGAATGGGAATCGAACCCACCCGGGACCTTTTTCGGGCCCCACACTGGTTTTGAAGACCAGGAGCACCACCAGGCACCAGTCACCTCCGCATAGAAAGTACCATCAGGAGTTCTTCAACTCATTATAAAACATCATGACCGGGCTGCCGCCAAAAAAGACAGCCATCAATGCCGCTTCGTCTATTTCCTCCTGCGAGAAACCCATCACCCGAGCCTTCTTGAGGTGCGCAATTGTACAGGGGCGGCAGCGCGTGGCAATGCTGAGCGAAAGTGCGAGGAGTTCCTTTGTCGCGACGTCGATGGCGCCTGGTCCACTGACGGCCCGGGCAAAGGCGCCAAATGCGTCCTCGGCATTCCGGCCGGTCGCCCCCCCCTGCCCTGCGTCAGTGCAACAGGCCGGCTCCGCCTCGTGGTCAGCACAACACGAGGTCTCATGCGTGACGTCGGAACAGCAGGTCTTTTCTTCCTGCGAGCAACAGGAATCGTGACTATCGCCGCAGCACGATTCGGCGCCGGCCGCGGAGTCTACGGACTGTTTGCGAGCCACAGGCATTACCTTCTTCATCTGGAGTTTTCTTGTACCGGTAGTATTCACTGTCACGGTGGCCTTGCCTTTTGAAAGGCATCGGCCTATGACCACGGCGGAAGTGACCCCTGCGGCGTGCAGTCTCCTGACATAATCGGCGGCGCAGTCGGGACCAAGCGCCACGAGCAGTCCGCCTGAAGTCTGCGCGTCATAGCAGATGTCGAGCATTTCCTCGGTGACCGTCGACGCTGCCGTGACGCGGTGAGACGAGGACTCGCGGTTTCGCTCGACGGCACCTGACGCAATCCGCATTGAGAGACACTCCAGCACTCCGGGCAGAAGAGGCAGGTCGTCCCATATGATTTCAACTGCCACCCCGCTCGCCTCGGCCATCTCGCCAAGGTGCCCCATGAGGCCAAAACCGGTCACGTCCGTAGCGGCATGGGCGTCACACGCGAGCATCAACTCGGCGGCTGTCTTATTCAGGGCCGCCATGGACGAGGCGGCGGCCTCAAGGGAACCGTCAGGAGCGCGGTCTATCTGCCCGGCAAACGCGACTATGCCGGTTCCGAGAGCCTTTGTAAGGACGAGTACATCACCGGGCATTGCACCGGCGTTTGTCATGATACGAGACGGGTCAATGACACCCGTCACGGCAAAGCCGGCCTTGACCTGCTTATCCTTTATGCTGTGGCCGCCGATGACGGATACGCCCGCCTCCTGCATCTTGTCGATGCCGCCGCGGAGGATTTCCTGCATTGCACTGTCGGGAGCCTCCCCTACCGGAAAACCCACGATGGAAAGCGCGGTCAGGGGTCGCCCCCCCATTGCATATATATCACTGACGCTATTTGCGGCGGCGATCTGTCCGAAGGTATACGGGTCATCCACCGACGGGCAAAAGACATCCACAGTCTGCACAAGCACGGTGCTTTCGTTGACCTTGTACACGCCGGCGTCGTCACCCGCGGCAACGCCGACGAGGACATCCGGGTCATGGGTTACCGGGAGTCCCTTGAGGATTCTCTTAAGCGAGGCCTGGTCGACCTTGGAAGCACACCCGGCGTATTCGACAAGATGGGTCAGGCGGACCGGGCCTTGCGTGGATTCGAGCCTTTCACCCGCGCATTGGCAGACATCGTGCTCCTTCAAAGTATCACACGGGCACGGCTTTCTCGGATCACAGATACAGTGGCCAAGCAGCATCGAGCGCTGCATAAC
>CALMGO010000349.1 GCA_937863625.1 uncultured bacterium | reverse complement strand
GGGGGTCATGCGGTCAACAAAGAGCATGCCTTCGAGGTGGTCAATCTCGTGCTGAAGGACACGGGCGAGAAAATCACAGGCAACGATTTCGACCTCGTTGCCATCGAGGTCATACCCGGCAACAGTGATATTGCAGCTTCGTATGACCAGCCCTGAGACACCTGGGAAGCTCAGGCACCCCTCCTCCCCCTCCATGGCGCCACGCGCTTCGGCGATCATGGGATTAATGAGGACGAGCTCGTCGTCCGGATCCCCGGTAGGGTTTATCGCGAGAATACGCCTGTTTACGCCGACCTGGGACGCGGCGAGGCCGACACCATGCTTTTCATACATGGTGTGCAACATATCGGAGACCGCACGGCGGACACCATCGTCAACCTCGTCTACGTCGTCTACCCTGCGGCGCAGAAAGGGGTCGGGATAGGTCACAATTTTTAGAGATTCAGGCATAATATCACCAGAGACGCATTTGCCTATAAAGACAAATAGTATAGCGGTATAGTTTCCGACCGCAACCCGCAAGTGGAGTTCACAGGGGCTTTTAGGGTTGACAGCGCGACACACATGTCGGTATAACTTCACAGCAGCATTACATTTACCACTCAATATCTGGTGAGGACGATGAGCAAAGCGGCTGACACTGCAAAGATATTTCAAAGAGCGTCCGAGGCGGTGGATAAGGGCAATTACGACTACGCCATTGCGCTGTTTCTGGACATACTGGAGATGAGCCCGGAGGACGTGAAGACACGGATCGCGCTGAGGACGACACAGAAGAGCAGATTTGAACTGCTTGGGAAGGGCAAAAGCGCAGCCGTTACGGCGGCTCTGACTGGATTTCCAGCGCTATTGTCCGGCGGACTCATGATGCTATTCAAGAAATACGATTCAGCGGCCAAGAGCTACGAACGGTACCTTATGAAGTACCCTTTCAGCGCGACGGCGCTGAAGGGCCTGGCGCATGCTCTCAAGAAGGCGGGGTACGAGGAGTCTGTGATAGTAGTGCTTGAATTTTTGAGGCAGAATGCGCCACATGACGCAGGGTGCCTGAGGGAACTGGCGCGCCTCTATGCTGCTCGCAACGACATTCAACGCGCAACTCAGCGCTACCAGCTACTGCTTCAGCTGAAGCCCAACGATATCGAAGCAAGCAAGCAGGTACATGACCTTGCGGCCAAAGAAAGCATCCAGGAGGGTTGGGATAAGGGCGACACGTTCCAGGAGAAGATGCGCGACCGGGAAAAGGCCGAACATCTGGAGAAGTCCCAGAGGATAGTGCGGACGGCGGACGACGCGACGGATGCGGTCGACCGCGTGAAGAAGGAACTCGAACAGGATCCTGAAAAGGCGGTGCTGTGGGCCGAACTGGGGGACCTTCAGAAGCGGCGGCATGAATACAAGGCGGCGCTTGATGCCTACGGCAAGGCCATGGAGATAGACCCGCTTAACCAGCTGTACGTTCAGAAGAACAAGGATGTGCAACTCGACGAGTATGATCAGGAGCTAAAGGAGGCGGGCGAAGCGGCGGCGGGCAGTCCTGAGGACAAGAATCTTGCTGAGAAGGTCAAGGACCTCGAAGCAAAGAGACAGGAATTCTGGATGTCCGAGCTTAAACGAAGGGTGGACGAGAGGCCGACAGAGATGAACCTTCGCTTTGCGCTTGGCAAACAGTACTTTGAAATGGGCAAGATCAACGAGGCGACGGGCGAATTTCAGAGGGTCATAAGGGATATCAAGTTTCGGCTCGGCGCAACGATTATGCTGGGTAAGTGCTTTGCTCTTAAAGGGTTAGATGAACTGGCAATTGAGCAATACACCAAGGCGCTAAGCGAGGCCAATCTTCTCGACGAGCAGGGCAAGGAAATCGCTTACAACCTCGGCATTCTGTACGAAAAGGTGGGCAACTACGAGGAGGCGGAGGCGACATATAAGAAGCTCTTTGAGATCGACATAGCGTACAAGGACATAGCGGAGAAGATGGAGCGGGTATACAAGTTGAGGCGGGCGAAAAAATAATCTTCCCAAACAGGGTGACTTTGTGTAAAATAGCCTTTTTGGCTAATTAACTTATCGCAGAACTGCAGTAACAGGAGAGGAAATGCCGCACTCAGCATCGGCAGCGAAACGCGTCAGACAAAACGAGAAACGTCGCCTGCACAACAAGGCAATCGCGTCGACCGTGCGTACGACAGTGAAGAGATTCCGCAGCCTGGTTTCAGAGGGGAACCTTGACGAAGCCAAGGCGGCATACGTAGTCTCGGAAAAGAAGCTCGACCAGGCGGCGGCAAAGGGTCTTCTGCATAAGAATACGGTGAACCGCTACAAGTCACGCCTGGCGCTGCTCCTGAATCGCGAGGCGGCCAAGAAGCAGTAGGATGCGCGGAATCATCAAGAAATGAATACGGGGCGGGCCATGAGGCCTGCCCTTTTCATTTGACGTGCAGCATCGAGGCGGCGAAAACCGGGCCGTCGCGACAGACGAGTTTGTATTCCCAACCGTCCGGGGCCTTGTCAGATTTGACCTCGACGGCGCAGGAATTGCACACTCCGAAACCACATATCATGCGTGCTTCCAGCGACAACTCGCCCTCAATGGCGGAAGAGTTGCAGAACCTCACGAGGGCGTTGAGCATCGGGGTGGGTCCAGAGGAGTAGACAAAGAACTCGCCTGCTGGGCGACCGTCAGTATGCTTCTTTATGAGATCGATAACGTTACCTTTGACGCCACAACTGCCGTCGTCAGTGATGACCTCGACATCCACGCCAAGATCTGAAAACCGCTCATACTCCACCAGAAGGCCCTCAGATCGGGCGCCATACAGGAGGCTGATATCCTCGACGGGAAAACCGCTCTGGATGCATTGGCGGACAAACGCGAGGAAGGGCGCGATGCCGATGCCGCCGGCGGCAATAAGGACTTTTCTGCCGGTTGCGGGCGGGGAGAAGGTATTGCCAAGCGGCCCTGTAAGGGCGACGGTGTCGCCGGGCTTCAACCTGGAGAGAATCGCCGTGCCCTTACCCATGATCTTGTATAGGATTTTGAGAGCGGTCCTTTCACCCTTTTCGCTCAGGTGGTAGTCGTAAAGGCTGAAGGGTCGCGGGAGAAAAGGCGCGGAAGGTCCCATGAGACGTACCTGGAAAAATTGGCCCGGCATGGCGGCGGAGGCCATCTCAGCATCGTCAA
>CALMGO010000348.1 GCA_937863625.1 uncultured bacterium | reverse complement strand
CCAGTGTTTTGTGAACCTTCATTCGGCATGTGAATCCATATTCACTTTATATAATATACGTTCCTTCCGTTACCGTCAACCCCAAAATCCTCGATTTTTTCTCCCCCCATCGCGCCCGCCTTCACGCGGGGCGCGGGCCTTTCCGTCGGAGCGGGGCGAGTCTGGTTTCGCGCGGCGGTTTTCCGGCTTTTTCCACGCCTGGCGCCAGCCCCGCCACCTGCTATTGCAGGCGGGCCATCGCGCTGTATGATGCTGTGCCGGATGCTCAAGACCCGATTTCACTATGGTGCCTGACAGGAGGGCTAAATGTCTGAGATGTTTTTGAGGCCGCGCGGCGTCAGTACGCGCTGGGCGAGTTTTGAGAACCCCACCGGCGCAAAGGCCTCTGCCGGCAAACGCAACAGAGGCGGCAAGGGCTTTCCCTGCGACGTGATAAGGCATGGCGAGGCGAGAACCCTTGCCGATATCGAAGGCCAGGGGATTATCACTCGAATATGGATGACCGTAAACGCCCGAACGCCGCGCACCCTGCGCGAGCTGCGCATCGATATCTACTGGGACGACGCGAAAACACCGGCCGTCTCGGCACCGCTTGGTGATTTTTTCGGCTTCGGCCTCGCTCGGATGGCGACATTCGAGTCGACTCTCTTTGCCAGCCCCGAAGGCCGGTCTTTCAACTCCTTTGCCCAGATGCCCTTTCGCCGCAACGCGCGCATTGTCTTTACCAATGAATCCCCCGAAACCGATGTGGTCCTTTTCTATGACGTCGATTATCTCCTCGTCGACAGCCTGAGCGAGGACGCGCTCTACTTTCACGCGGCCTGGCGCAGGGAGAACCCCACCGTCCTGCGTCGCGACTTTGAGATACTGCCGCGCGTCAAAGGGGCCGGCCGCTTTATGGGCTGTTGTGTCGGTGTCATCGCCGACCCGGTATACGAGACCGCCTGGTGGGGTGAAGGCGAGGTCAAGATGTACCTTGACGACGATGGAGAACACCCGACGCTCTGCGGGACCGGCACTGAGGACTACATAGGCACGGGTTGGGGGCAGGAGACCTATACGCAGATGTACCAGGGCTGTACTGTAGCCGACGCCGCCTCCCGGCAGTGGGCATTCTATCGCCAGCACGTGATCGACCCGGTGTATTTCACCCGGGGGTGCCGTGTGACGCTTCAGCAGATCGGCGGCGCCGTTAAGGATACCTTTCTCCGGCTTGTGCGGGAGAATCGCGCGCAAGCGGTGCCGGTCACGGTCTCCTCGGGCGACGGGGACTATATTCGCCTCCTGGAGGAGGCCTCTCCTGCTCCCGTCGAGGAGCGCGGAGCCCCGAACGGCTGGGTTAATTTTTACCGACGTGACGACGTCTCGGCATGCGCGTGCTTCTATCTCGACAGCCCCGAAAACGGTCTTGCGCCTCTTGCGCCCGTTGCCGATAGGATTGCCGGCACTCCGTCCGCGGAGGACAAGGCGCTGTCTTCCGGCGTGGACGTGTAGCCTCAAGGCTGACTCCGCGCCTGCCCTTACCATTTATGGAGGAAAATCAAATGGCTCTACTTCCGACGGTGGATTTCTTCGGGCATAAGGTATCGAGGCTCATCTGCGGGGGCAATCCTCTGAGCGGGATTTCGCATTTCACGGCGGAGATGGACCGTGACATGCTCGAGTACTACACAGCGCCCAATATTCTGGCGCTTTTTGATGAGTGCCTGGCCAACGGGATAAACACTTTCCAGTCGCGCGGCGACCGGCACCAGATGCGGATATTTCTGGAGCATCGGCTTGCGGGCGGCAAGATTCAGTGGCTGGCGCAGACGGCAAGCGAATTCAGCGATATCAAGGCCCATATCGACGAGATCGCGGATTACAACCCCATCGCCATATATCACCACGGGACGCATACGGATAACTCGTGGCACACCGGGAAAATCGACCGCGTGGCGGACATCGTCAAGATGATAAAGGACAAGGGGCTGCCTGCGGGGATCGGTTCGCATATCCCGGAGGTGATAGAGTACGCGGAGGAGAAGGGCTGGGAGACGGATTTTTACATGGGCTGCATGTACAACCTCGCGCGGCAGTACAAGAGCGCTCCCGCAGTGGACCGCCACGCATACGAAAGGGACAAATTTCCCGCGGAAGACCCCGGGCGGATGGCGGCGACGCTGCGCAACGTGTCCAAACCGTGCATCGCGTTCAAACTCATGGCGGCCAGCCGCAACTGCACGACGCCGGAGTGCACGAAGAAGGCGTTCGAGACGGCATTTGCCAGCATCAAGCCAGGGGATATGGTGGACGTGGGGATGTTTCAAAAGCACAGAAACCAGGTCGCGGAAAACGCGCGGTTTGTGAGGGAGATACTGGGGTAGGGGCGGTGAGACAATGATGAATGCAGAATAGAAAAACAATGATGAATAACGACCCTACTTCGCTGAACAACAGTCTGTTCAGCCCGCCGCAGGCGGGTAAACTACGGAGGTCATGATACGCGACACCAGCGCGGCGAGCCACGCCCTACGTGACAACGGGCGCATGCCCCCTCCCCCGACGAGTCGGGACGTTCCGCGCAGGCGGGCAACGAGATGCGATCCCGTCCTACGGCGTGACTGTCGGGCGGCCGACGGAGTAGTAGGTGAACTTCATTTCGCGCATCATGTCGAGGTCGTGGAGGTTGCGGCCGTCGAAGATGACAGGTGCGCGCATCAGCGAACGCATCCTCTCGAAATCGGGCGTACGGTACTCGTTCCACTCGGTGGATATCACGAGAGCGTCGGCGCCTTCGAGAATCTTGTAATACTCCCTTCCGTACTCGACCTTACCGACGATGGCGTCGGCGGCGCGATCCATGGCAACGGGGTCATGTGCGCGAAGCGTCGCAGCGGGCCATTTCGCGGCGATGGAGTTGATGAGATAGAGAGCGGGGGCTTCGCGGACGTCGTCGGTGCGGGGCTTGAAGGCGAGGCCCCAGAAGGCGAGTGTTTTGCCCGAGAGGTCGCCGGAGAAATGATCGACGATGCGGGCGAGAAAGCGCTGTCTCGCCTCCTCGTTTACGAGGGCGGCGGCCTCGGAGAGGTGCATGCGGCGGCCGTTTTCGCGGCCGACGTGTGCGAGGGAAGCAAGGTCCTTGGGGAAGCAACTGCCGCCGAAGCCGAGGCCGGGGAAGAGAAACTGCGAGCCTATGCGGTGGTCGGAGGCCATGCCGCGGCGGACCTCCTCGACGTCCGCGCCGACAACGTCGCAGAGTGCGGCGACCTCGTTAATGAAAGATATGCGCGAGGCTAACATGGCGTTGGAGACGTGCTTGGTCATTTCGGAGCTGGCGGTCGCCATCTCTATAAGCGGGCGGCCGGTGCGCAGGAACGGCGCATAGAGATAGCGCAGTTTCTTTAAGGCGCGGTCGCTTGACGCGCCGACAACGACGCGGTCGGGACGGAAGAAGTCATCCACAGCGGCGCCTTCCTTTAAGAACTCGGGGTTACTGGCGACGTCAAACTGGTGGTCGGTGAGCGTGGCCATATGGGTCTCAAGAGCGGCACAGGTGCCGACGGGGACGGTGGATTTGACGACGATGAGCTTGTAGGAGGTCATCATCTTTGCAATGGCGCGCGCAACGTCGGTGACGGCGGTGAGGTCCGAGGAGCCATCGGCCGAAGGCGGAGTGCCGACGCAGACAAAGATGATTTCCGCGTGGGCGACGCCGCGGGCGAGGTCGGTCGTAAAAGTGAGGCGCTTTTCGGCGACGTTGCGGACGATGAGCTCCGAGAGGCCGGGTTCGTAAATGGGGACGTCGCCACGGGCGAGCATGTCCACCTTTTGGGCGTCCTTGTCGACGGCGATGACTTCGTTACCCATCTCGGCGAAACATGTGCCAGTCACAAGACCGACATATCCGGTGCCGACTATGCATAGACGCATGATTATCTCTCCAAATGTGCGGAAACTCCAGTGCCCCCATATACGAGTGCGCCGGGGGCGGCGTTTGGCAGCAGGCGCACACAGGATAGCGAATTTTGGGGAAATGGCAAGGCTGGGCAGGCGCCACCCGGCACTAATTGAATAGATGGGTCGGCGCTTCGTGCCACATGGCTAAGCGAGGTGGCTGAGGAACAGTGTCACGTCGCTGACGGAACGCACCGGAGTCTTTTGAGCGTCAAAATCCGCCTGAGTTATCTCACGACAGCCGGCAAGTTTGGCAATTTCCAGTACGGTGTCGTCGATGTCTTCGCCGACAGTGCCGAAAATCCTGTAGAGGTCATCGTCGGGATGTATTGGCAGAGCCTTCGTCGAACTCGCGTCCCTGAAATAGTCATACGCCGCCTGAGAAATGGCGGACGGCACGCCTCTTTCGGCAAGATCAGCGACGAATCTCTCCTTAGTGTATTCGGCGCGCTCCCGGAGGAGAATCAACTCACGCCGTTTGCACATGATGTTCATTATGAGGCAGACTATCGCCATCAACACTATGAAGCAAATCATTACGATGCGCGCTTCCATGAGTCATCCTCCGTGTGGTTATGCGGGGAGAGAGTCGAGGATGATTTGCGCGGCGGTGGCGGAGGCGCCGGGGGAGTCGATAGCGGCGCCGACAGTTCGCACGTCATTTCTCACGGCGGTCATGCGTCGGGGGTCGCTCAAAATATCAAGAGCGAGGGAGGCAATGCGCGCCGATTCGTCTTTGGCGTAGACGAGTTCGGGGACGATTTGCCTTCCGGCGACGATATTGACAAGGGCGATGTGGGGCGTCGTGAGGAGGAGGTTTTTTAGGATGATGCCGGCGCGGCTCGTTCTGTAGAGGACGACCATCGGGACGCCGAAGTGGGCGAGCTCGAGCGTGGCGGTGCCGCTCGTGGCGAGGGCAAAGGCGGCCATGCTCATAATCTCGTAGGTCCGGGACACAAAGACATGGACGTCGATGCCGGCGGCGCGGGCGTGGCGGGTGACGACCTCGGCGTGGGCGTCACTTGTAACGGGAACGGCGAAGGCTGCATGGGGTCTTGCGGCGCGGATGATGCGGGCGGCGGCGAGCTTTATCGGGAAACCGCGCTCGATTTCGCGGGTGCGGCTGCCGGGCAGGAGGGCGATTATCTCACTATGACCGGCCAGGGGGCAGCGGGAGATGAAGTCCGTGTCGAGCCCGCGGGCGGCGAAAACGTCGCCGAGGGGGTGGCCGACATAGTCGACGGGGATGCCTGCGGCGGAGTAGAGGTCCTCTTCGAAGGGGAAGACGACGAGGGCGCGGTCGATTCTGCGGGCGATTTTTTTGATGCGCCAGGGGGCCCATGCCCAGACCTGGGGGCAGATGTAGTAGAAGACGGGGATGCCGCGGCGCTTTAAGTGGAGGGCGAGATTGAGGTTAAAGCCGGGGTAGTCGACGAGGACGGCGGCCTGGGGGCGCCAGGAGTCGAGGATATCGAGGGTGCGGTTTCTCAACTGGCGGATGGCGGGGACGACTCTTAACGCGTCAAAGACGCCCATAACGGCAAACTGGCCCAACATATTGTGGATAAGGTCGGCTCCGGCCGCCTCCATGGCGGGGCCGCCGAGGGCCTTAAAGGAGGCTCCAGGGGCGGCTGCCGCGAGGGCGCGGATGAGATTGGAAGCGTGAAGGTCGCCGGA
>CALMGO010000347.1 GCA_937863625.1 uncultured bacterium | reverse complement strand
TCAATGCGGACAGGTCTTTGGGAGCTGTTAACGTCGAAAGATCTTGGATAAATGAATCTCTTGCGCGCCCCTACGCGATTGCCCCTGCATGCCTCGGCGTCTCCGATATGAGCAGCACCAATTGCCTTCTTGCCGTGCGCGGCACTCTCTACGCCAGCAGTAACAGCGGCGCCGTCTGGAAACAGGTCACAAACGCGCCACGGTTCACCGGTTCCGCCGGACCGTCTACGTATGCGTCGATCGGCCTGGAATCCAATTGCCCCTGGGAGTACTACATCGACACGCACAAGAATGCGCAAGTGTTCATCGCCTACAACGACCTGGGCCTCACGGCAAGTGCCGACCGCGGCAAGACATGGCGTAGTGCTATGCCAGGCTGTCCCTTTCAAGGCACTGTCTACAATATTGCCGTCGACCCGTCTCGAGAAGGCAGACTCTATGCAGCAATAGGCAGCCAACCCGGAATTCCCTCATGGGATCAGATCGACCACGTTGACCCGTCAGGTGGCGTCGTGACCAGCGACGATTACGGGCTCACATGGCGCCCGGTTGGGACAGGGCTTCCGGACCTGCCTTGCACTTACGTCACCGTAGACCCGAAGAGCACCAGGAACGCTGTCACCCTTTACGCCGCTATGTATGGGGACGGTGTCTACAAGTCCACAGACGCGGGAAAGACCTGGGAACGCAAGTCTCTCGGCCTCGCCCGCGAGGGAAACAATCACGTTTTCATGGTAAAAGTCCACCCCACCAGCGGTGACGTATACTGCAGCGTCACCGGCTCCCGTTCAGGGGATGATTTCCCCGTCGCAGGCGGTTTGTGGTATTCGACTACCGGCGGTGAAACGTGGGAGGAAATGACCGGCGACCTTCAACTCCACTGGCCGGGAGGTTTTGACTTCGACACTCGCTATCCACTCGTCGTATACTTGGCGGCGTCCAGCATTCCCGGCTCCCGTGAGGGCGGCCTCTATCGCTTTGAGCATGGGGGTAAGATTTACAGCCGCGCCAGAAAAGATGAGGATTTCATCCCGCCTGGAAGCCTGCCGGGCACCGACGCGCCGCCCGTTCGCGCATGGTTTGTCTCCGTTTCCCCACACGATCAGGACCATGTTTACGTGTCTACCATGGATCACGGTCTCTGGCTCAGCAAGGACGCCAACACGTCATGGATACCGATCGACTGGGTGCCGTTTCCCGCGGTAACACGTGTCTGCTTTCCCCCGCTCAATAAAACCCGGATAATCGTCTCGACCTTCGGCGCAGGCGTCTGGAAGGGACCCGCAGTTTCGGGCGAGGCCCTGTCGGCCGACGACGAGGAGTGATACCCACTTGCTTCCCCTCGCATTGCTGTGACGATATAATAGCTCAGCCTGACGAACCCCATAGGGAGGTGAGAGATGCCGAGGCGTAATAAACTGCTCGTTTTCGCACTTATCGCGGCCTTACTTTTTGCCGGGTGCACCTCTGCTCCCTCAAAGCCCGCCGCCCCTAAGGACACAACGGCTTCCCCTCCGGCCACGCCCGTTTTCGACGTCCATCTTGCGACGGGCGAGACGCTCACCGGCACCCTTTCGTGGAGTGATGACAACCTCATTGCCGTTGGTGGCCGCACGGTGCCTGCTTCTGCGGTGCGTTCTATTCTGAAAGCGTCAGGCGCATCGGGGGACGTTGCAGCCGTCGACATGGCCTCCCTCCCTGACGGGTTCCGCCCGCTCGACGATAACACCATCGCAGCATACCGCACCCGTGCTACAGCCGCCTCAGACACATACCGAGGCAGCGAGGCGGTTCTGTGCCTCGACCAGGGCGAAAACTACCTGCACAGTGACGGCACACAACTCTACCGCTACCATGCGCTTTTCATGATTCTCAAGGAGAACGGTCGCGGCGTTTCCAATGTGTCTATCGGTTTCCACGAAGGCAGGGGTCGCGCCCGCATGCTCTTTGCGCGCGTCGTATCTCCTGAAGGTGATTCCACGTGGACGCCCCTGGAGTCATTCCAGGTCACGGTTCCGCCGCAGGCCGCCCAGTTTGTCGACACGCGCTCGCGCATCCTGTCCGGCCAGGTCGCGGGCGCCGCTGTAGGCATGCTTATCGAATACGCATACGAGGAAGAGTTGTACAACCCTGAGATAAGGGACTTCTTCTTTCCTGGTTATATCTTTCAATCGACTAACCCCGTGCTTGACTCGATAGTGGACATATTTGTGCCGTCCGGCACGCGGTTGAATTTCGCCACACCCAACATGCCCGCGGCCTCCGGCAAGCCCTTGCGAACATCGCGCGACGGCTACGACGGCTACCGATGGGAAATGCGGAATGTCGCGCCGATGACGCCGGAGCCATTCATGCCGGCCGAATCGGACGTACTCCCTCATTTGCAGACGTCGCTCTACTTTGACTGGAAGGACCTGATGGGGCCGACCGGACGTTTTCAGACCGAGAGAATCGAGGTCACACCGGAGATCCAGTCCCTTGCCGATGAACTCGCCGCAGGGAAAACCACCGATGCTGAGAAAGTCGCCGCCGTATACCACTGGGTCCAGCGCAATATCAACTACCTGTCGATCAAGGCATCCCTCTCGTCAGGCTGGGCCGGGCACGCTGCCTCTGAAACGCTTGCCAACGGCTATGGCGACTGCACGGACGTCGCCGTCCTTGTTTCGAGTCTGTGCCGCGCCCTTGGAGTCGAGGCGTATCCCGCAATTGTAAAGACGAATGACGCAGGAACTATGATGACGGACATCCCGGTTCCTGACGCCAATCACGCAATTACCCTAGTCTACCCGGACGGCACACCACGTTTCATTGACGCTACCGCCCAGGACTACAGGTACCCGTATTTCAGAAGCGATGATCATGGCGTCAAGGCGGTCATATACATGAAGGAAGAGATACTGACCGTCCCGATCCCGCCCCCACAGGATAACATGCGAGAGAGCCTCCAACACGTTACACTCTTTCCCGACGGGTCCGCCGAGATTTCCGAGCGTAACGCCTACACCGGCTCCTATGAGGCGGGCGTACGCGGATTCTGGCGCTCCGTGCCACCGGAGATGCGCGGAATGATGATGCAGCAGTATCTGCAGGGCCGCTCCCCCGGCGCCGCGCTCGAGGATTTCAAGCTTTCTGACATGGAAGACCTCGATACGCAGTTGACGATGAACATCGACTATAAACTTCCATCAATCGCGACCCGCATGCAAGACCTGTACATATTCACCCTGCCTAATTTCGCCCAGAAGTTCCCCGAGGCATCGCTTGATGAGCGTACGTTTGATATAGTAACGCAGACCACTCAGGAGTATGACACCAGTGTAGAGGTCGCCTTGCCTGAGGGGTACGCCTATGCGGGCGCGCCCGCGCCACTCGTTGTCAACGGCAAGCACCTTTCCTTCGAAGGTTCGGTTGCTCTCTCTGAAGACGGCCGGTCCCTTATCGTGCGACAGGTATTCAAGAAACTCACAAACCGCGTTCCCGTACCCGACTACGCTGTCTACCGCACCAATGCAGCAGCCATCGCCGCATGGACTGACTTGAAGATCGTACTTAAGACCACCGCCTCCAGCGGGGAGGAGACGAAATGACTCCACGACGCAGCGCCTCAATCGCAGTAGCCGCCCTTCTCGCCGTCCTTGCGCTCTGCGCCCCCGCATCGGGCCGGGAGACGATTTACCTGCAGTCCGGCGAGCAGTACAGCCTCGATGTCACCGGCATCTCCAAAGACACTCTCAGCGGCATCGTCGCCGGTGAGGCAAACTCTTTCCCTCTCTCGTCGGTCGAGCGCATCGATTTTGAGCGCCCGCGCGAGTATGACGACGTCATGACCTCGGACGGCCTCGCCGCGTCAGGCACGATTTTCTCCAACGCCCTCAGCGTGAGCACTGAAGACCTCAGAGAGCGCTACCCCCAGGCCGGCTTTGTGATCCTTTCCGACGACACTACAGTCACGCTCGATGCCGATTCGACCTATACCATCGAGCACACCATGGCGTGGCGCATCCTCGAACAGCGCGGCGCCGACAGCTCGTTCCAGTCGATGTCCTTCATGCCCGGCCGTGAAGCAGTCGAGATTCTCTTCGGCATCACCGTCGGCCCGGATGGTTCTGTCACGCGCGTCAGTGATTCCTCCTCCAAGGTCGAAGCCGTCTATCCTGCCTTCCCAGAGTATAACTACCTTCAGCGCCTTCGCTTCAGCATGAAAAACCCGGTCGCCGGAGCGACGCTCTTTTTGAAAACGCGGCGCACCGGCACAGCATCGCCGTTACATCCTCTGGTCTTTGACAAGGTGTTCTGGCGCACCGAGCCGCTGGTCTCTTCGACTGTCACTCTCGTCGCTTCCGAGGACGTCTTAAATTCGGCTTCCATCGCCACCTCCGGCGGACTCGCTGGCGGCGATCATGCTATGGCCTGGGCTGTAAGCGATACGCCCCAGATAATGCCGGAGTCACTCATGCCGCCGCTTGCCGACTTTGCGCAGAGGCTTTTGATCGCTTATCCTTCGTCGTCTTGGGAAAGGCTTGCGTCTCTGTTTTCTTCGTCTTCTCCGGCACAGGAGATCAGGTCTCCCGGCGCCGCCACAGCGAAGGATGTCTACCGTAAAGTCAGACTCGATATTCGCACGGTCGCCGTTCCGCAGGACGCCTTGCCGAATCCTCCTGCGGCCCCCTCCGAGGTACTTGCCCGCGGTTACGGCAACGCAGTTGAAAAGGCCCTTCTCCTCGAGAGTCTCCTGAAAGGCCTGGGGCTCAGGGCATCCACGGTGCTCGTCAGGGGCAGGGCAAGCGGCGCTCTTCTGGCCGAAGTACCCCGCCTGGCCGATTTCAACCACGCCCTCGTCCGGCTGTCAAACGAAGACGGCTCAGAGACGTGGCTCCAGTGCGAAGACCGCATGACCGGTTTTGGCGAGTTATCCCCAGGAGTACAAGGCGCGCCGGGGCTTGACCTTGCCACGGGTAAAGTGGTCACAGTGCCGCCCAGGAACGCGCAAGCCGAAAGCACAAGGAGAAGCATTTCGGTCATACTTTCCGCTGATGGCAGCGCCGTAGTGACGGACAATTACTACCTGCGTGGCGACGCGGCTCGATCGTTTCGCACGCTGGGAGACATGACCGAGGAGGAACTGCACAAGTGGGCGGCGTCCTTTGTAGGAAGTGATATTACCGGCGTCACACTCCTCCACGTGGTTCATACGGACTTTAACAAGGCGTCCGCTGAGGAGCAGATTTCATTCAATTATCGTGTCCCGGGGCTGGCGCAGACCGCCGGCGATTTTCTCATCATGCGGCTGCCAAACGCGCGCTATTCCCCGGTTGACGTCGGTCGCAGCACGCGCCGGTACGACCTCTTCTGGACAGGCACCGAAAGCGAAGAGGTGACATTCACCATAACCGCTCCAAGCGCATACTCCGCGTACGCCGTCCGGGATGACGCATCGCGCGATGGAACCGGTTGGAGTCTGACTGCACACTATGCCGCCGCAGACTCCGGGCGGACTCTCACCTACAGCGAGACGTGGAAGCGCGACGCCCTGACTGCCCCACAGGATGACTACGGGGCATACAGAGAGGCTCTTATTCTCCGCGGCGTCTTGAGAAACGAGATGCTTGTCTTCAAGAAAGCCCGCCAGTAACGACTCTCGGCAGCGCGCCTACGCCTGGCCGCCCATGCCGCGCACGGCGAAGTGCGCCATGAGCGCGTCGACGAGTACTATCGCCATGAAGGCCTCGGCTACCGGCCACACGCGCGAAACGATAGTGGGGTCGCGCCTTGTCACGGCGGCGAGATCCGCGTCCTTGAGCGCCACTTTGTCTATCGTGTGCTGCGGTTTGGCTATCGTGGGCGTAGGCTTGACCGCAAGCCTCGCCACTATGTCCTGCCCGGTCGTCAGCCCGCCGGTGATCCCGCCTGCGTTATTGGACCGGAACGCGACCTTGCCTTCCTGCATGTACATCTGGTCGTTGCATTCGCTTCCGACCATGTCCTTGACGCGATAGCCTGCCCCCACCTCGACGGCCTTAACCGTCCCAATTGACAGCATCCTGCCGAGTTCTCCGTCGAGTTTTCTGAAGACCGGCTCTCCGACTCCCGCAGGCACTCCCGTCGCAATCACTTCCACGAGCCCGCCGGTTGAATCTCCCTCATCCTTGACCGAGATAATCTTGTCGTACATCGCGTCGGCCGCCCCAAGGTCGGGGCAGTTAAGAAGAGGATGTATCCCCCCTGCCCTGATCGCCTCGACATTGACGGCCTTGGGCTTGATATCAGGAATCATCTTCTCTATCTCGGCAAGCACCGCAGCCTTTTCGAGAAACCGCATATCTGGCTTAAAGCGCCCCTGCGTAAAGACGAGGTCGTATATGGGGTCGCTCTCCCGCCGCATCACTTTGAAGGCCTTCACTTTGTCCTTAATCGTCGAGAGCGCCATCTCGGGCGCTGCGATACCTGCGGCTTCTTTTACGTAGCCCACCACCTCGATTCCGTGCCTCGCCAGAATCATCTTGGCCACGGCGCCGGCTGCCACGATCGTCGC
>CALMGO010000346.1 GCA_937863625.1 uncultured bacterium | reverse complement strand
CCGTCGGTGGATTACTACATAGAGGCGACCAACGGGCCGTTTACGGTGAGTGACGGGCCGCACACGATTACCGTGACGCCGAGGCCGGACAATACGCCTCCGATGGTCTCCGGCGTGGCGACGGTTCCGAACAGAGTGGTCGAGGGCGTGGACACGTCGATATCGCTGTCGGCGTTTGTCGACGACTCTGCGACCGGCAACAGCAACGTGGCCGAGGCGGAGTACTTCATGGGGGCAGACCCCGGTGAGGGAAACGGGACGGCGATGACGTCGCTTGACGGGGCGTTTGACGAGGCGTCTGAAGGGGTTACCGGGACGATAAACACATCGACGTGGACGCAGGCGGGTTCGCCGTACGTTATCTACGTGCGCGGGGCGGACGACGACGGCAACTGGTCTGCGCCGATGGGAATAAGCGTGCAGTGCGTCGGCGACGTGACGCCGCCTGCGGCGGTGATTGATTTGACGCTGGCCAGCCCGCCGACGAACCAGTACAACCTGCTCGGCGCGACGGTGGCGGAGGTGTCAAGCGAAGTGGGGCCGACGTACAGCGCCGATGCGGCGGTTGACGGCAACACGGGCACCTACTGGAGCACAGTTGGAACGGCCGCAGTCCAGCAGGAGTACGTGACGGTGGACCTCGGCGGGCACTATGACGTCGGCAGGATAACGCTATATCCGAGCAGCGTGCCGGCGCTTTTCCCGTCGTATTTCAAAGTGAAGGTGACCAATGCCGACGTAATCGACGGCTCGGAGATATGGACGACGGTCGTGAGCGAATACGGCTTCACGGCGCTTCCGGGCGCGAACTCGTGGCAGCTCGAAGCGATACGCGCCAGATATGTAAGGTTTGAGGCGGTGGAAAGCATGCTCGACGGCGGCATGGGGCTTTACTACGTGCAGTTGGGCGAGATAGAGGTAAGCGAGGTGGTTGATAACAGCACGTCGCTACTTTTGACATGGACCGCGCCGGGCGACGACGGCTGGGCCGGACAGGCCAACGCTTACGACATACGGTACAGCGTGTCGATGATCGACAGCGTGTCTTGGACTGCGGCGACAAGCGTGCCGGACGAGCCGGCGCCGCAGCCGGCGGGCGCGACCGAAGGGTATGAACTCAAGAATCTCCTGGCAGGCACACGGTACTTCGTAGCGCTCAAGACCGCAGACGAAGTCTATAACTGGTCGCTCCTGTCGAACGTCAAGACGATTGTGACGGCGGCAAGGTACGTTGAAGGGATAGTGCTGCTTTCTCCGGCTGATGAAGTCGAGATGCCGGTGTCAACGATACCGACGTTCAGGTGGGAGAGCAACGCGTTTAACAAGTTCTATATCGAGTTTTCGAACTCGCCGAGTTTCCCGGCGGCGCCGGTGACCCTCGGCGACGGCACGGTGCTCTCTACGACGGCGTACTACGTCGGCACGAGCAAGTATGTGTGGACACCGTCGGCTACTCAGTGGCGCGGTGTCAAGCAACTGTGCACGGCCACGGGTGGGACGCTCTACTGGCGCATAAGAGGCACGAGCACGGTAAATCCGGGTCTTGGGACGCTCTACAGCCAGACGTGGCATACGTATACTATCGATGGCGGTCACATACGAGTCGCTTCGCCGGCGAACGGGTACGTGGCGCCGCTTCTGAGCCTGCCGACATTCACCTGGACGTACGACGGCAGCGATATGGCGACGTATTTCCTGCAGTTCTCAAACACACCTGACTTCCAGAATACGTCAGCGACGATGGCCGTGCTGCCCAAGAACGGGGTGACCGGCCTGTCATACACGGTGACTGCGGCGGACTGGAAAGCGGTCAAGACACTCGCAAGCGCCAATAACGGGCTTGTCTACTGGCGGGTGAAGGGACAGGACGCGACTAAGACGTTTGAACTGTGGAGCAACAGTTGGACGTTTACGATTTACGGAGGCGCGATAACGCTCTTTGCGCCGGTTCCCAACGGCGACGGGACTGTTACGTACTACACGGGAACAAGCCCACTGTTTGACTGGGAATGCGCGGAGGCGGGATTCGTGAAGTTCTATGTGCAGTTCTCGATTTATGCGGATTTTGTCTCAACGGGCAAGTACACAGTAACGCCGTTAATGCCGGGCAAAGGCGTGACAACGACAGAGATCGTACTGCCGTCACGCGCCTGGGACACGCTGCAAAGCCTGAACGCAGTGGTGGGAGACACCATATACTGGAGAGTACAGGCTGTGGACGCCGACGGGGTGTTTACGTACATAACTCCTCCGTCGTCGTTTGTCTGGAGATAGAGGCCGGACGCACGGCGAGACTTGAAATGTGCCCCCGCCGGGGTAGGATTAGGCGGGGGCACTTTTATTGGGGCGCCGAAGGGCGTATTTTCAAGGGGGAAGCGTGAAGGCAAATTACCTATTCGGGCCGGTGGCGTCAAGGCGGCTTGGGCGGTCGCTGGGAGTGGACCTGATACCCGCCAAGACGTGTCCGTTTGACTGCGTATACTGTGAAGTGGGGCGGACGACGCGGCACACCTCGGAGAGGAAGTCATACGTATCCGCCGAGGAGGTATTGGCGCAGTTGGAGGAGTTTTTCTCGGGCGGGGGCCAGGCGGACTACGTGACATTTTCGGGGTCAGGGGAGCCGACTCTTTCGATGGACCTTGGGAGGCTTATCAGGGAGACGAAGAAGCGGTTCGGCGTGGCGGTGGCGGTGATCACCAACGGCGCGTTACTTGGTGACGCTGGGGTAAGAGGCGAACTTGCCGAGGCGGACGTCGTCATACCATCGCTTGACAGCGCACGGCAGTGTTCATTTGAGGCGGTAAACAGGCCGGTGGCAGGGACGGCGGTCGAGGACATCATTGAAGGTCTGGCGAGGTTTGTGAAGGGATTTACGGGGCATGTGTGGCTTGAGGTGCTTCTCGTGGGCGGGATAAACGACTCCGACGAGGACATAACGGCGCTCGCGGGAGCGATCGCGAGGATAAGGCCTGAAAAAGTCCAACTTAACACGATAGTGAGGCCGCCGGCGGACAGAGGGATGCGGCCTGCGAGCGCTGAGAGGCTCGAAGAGGCTGCTCAGGCGTTTTCCAGGGTGGCGATGACTGAGATAGTGGTTCCGGCGTCGCTGAGGGCGTCAGGAGAGGCTCCGGATGACGCACGGGCGACGATACTGTCGACCATCCTCCGGCGGCCGTGCACGGCGGAAGACCTGGCGGCGGGTCTCTCGATCCCATTGGACGTGGTCGAGGAGACGCTTGGGGAACTCGTGAGCGAGGGATGCGTGAGGAAGGTCACGGTCTCCGCGGGCGATTATTACGAGCCTGCGGGGAAGACGTAGCGGGGAAGAATGTGCGACGCGTCAGTATCCGCCGAATTCCCTTGCGGCGTCGAGCATGGCGATAATGTTCTCGGAGGGTACGCCGGGCTGGATATTGTGCACCTGGGTAAAAACGAAGCCGCCACCCGGCGCAAGCGTGTCGATTCTGCGTTTTACTTCGTCGCGGACATCCTGCGGCGAGCCGTTTGGAAGCACCGACTGCGTATCACACCCGCCACCCCAGAAAGTGATGTCCTTTCCGAAGTCTTTCTTCAGCCGGGTGGGGTCCATCCCAACGGCGCTGACCTGCACGGGGTTAATGGCATCGACACCGATTTCGATGAGGTCGGGTATGAGGGCTCGGATACTGCCGCAGGAATGCATGAGAAGGGGCTTGCCGAAGCGTTTCTTCACGTGTGCAAAGAGACGGGCGTGAAAGGGCTTTACCATCTTTCGATACGTGTCAGGGGATATCATGGGGCCGGCCTGTGTGCCGAGGTCGTCGTTTACAAGGACGACATCCACATAATCGCGGAGCCGGGAGGCGAGGGTGTCGATGCGCGGGAAGTAGGCTTCGAGGAGTTTGTCCATGACTGCGCAGGCGAGAGGTTCATTTATGAGAAGGTCCATTGTGAAATTCTCAAAACCACGCAGGATCTGCCCGGCGGCGAGTATGTGAACGCAGAGGTTGGCGACGACGCATCGGGAAGTATCTTCGTGAAGAGCGCGGGCGCGTTCAACCATGCGGTCGAGGCCTTCATCGAACATGGCGGACATGTCGAAGCGGTCGAAATCCTCCTTATACCCGTCAAGCGCCGCGATATCGGTGACGCCGGCGAGGGGGGAGTAGACGGGGTCGAAGTAGAATCCGCCTGAGGGCATCGAGGCGATGACACGTCCGGAAGAGTCCCGGACGACGCGCGAGCCGTCGGCGAGGGTATCCGGGCGCCATGCGGCCGGGGAGAGGGCGCTTCGGGAGTCACTTGTAGTGTCTGCGGTCCAGTGTGCAGGCTCGAACACAAGCGGGACGGTATCGATGTCAAAGCGGTCAAGGACGTCGTCAGGGATGAGACATATCTGCTGGTAGACATCGAAGATGCGGGGTATGTGAGTGATGCTGAGACGGTCTGCCAAGTTGAGGAAGGTAACCGCCGTCATGCCACTTGACTCGGTGCCGCCGAGGTCGATGGGGACACGGTCGGGCTCTTTGTGCGAGAGCGCAGCAAGCACTCTTTCCCTGTGGGTCATGAAACGGACTCCGATTAGAATACGTCAGGCTGAAGCAGTGACCCTGACGACAGCGCCGATTTCCACGGAAGCGCCGGCGGGAAGCTCGGCGACGCCGACGGCGAAACGGGAATGTTTGCCGGCGTCACCTAATATCTCTACGAGGAAATCGGAGGCGCCGTTAACCACCGCGGGCTGGCCGGTAAATCCGGGCGCGGACGCCACGAAGCCTTCGACGCGCAGGAACTCGACGTGCGAGAGGTCTCCCGCGGCCTCGCGTGCGACGGCGAGGAGATTGGTTGCACACACACGGGCTGCGGCTCGCGCGTCGTCCACGGAGACTCCGCCACCAACGGCACCCTTGCAGGTTACTTCGCCGTCCACGACGGGGATCTGTCCCGAGATGAAGACGAGGTCCCCGGCGACACGGTAGGGGACATAGTTGGCAAGAGGTCTGGGGCAGGGGGGAAGGGTAATGCCGAGCTGTTTGAGTTTTGCTTCCGGGGTCATGAGAGGCTCCTTAGTCTACGACGTGCGCCATTGCGATTTCGGTAATGCGGTCGACATTGACATAGCGATGCACCAGACGTCTGGCGATGCTGATTTTCTTTTTGTCGTTGGGACGGATTTTGAAGGTAATCTCACTTATCTTGTGAGCGGCGGAGTAACTGTCGTCCTTGACGAGGATGACGGGGACCCAAGTTTTGCGGACGAGGCGGAGGATATTTTCGTGAGGATAGATGCCGCCGGTGAGGACGATGCCGGAGACGCAGTTGGCCTTGCCGAGGCCGAGCATGCAACCGCCCATTGCGGCGAGCATGAGATCCTCGCGGTCTCCTGCGGTGATAAGGAGCGCGCCGCGCCCGAGGTAGTCGAGCGCCTTGTGAGGCGTCATGGCGCCGATGACTATGCGTTCGATGTGGACGTCAAGGTGGGTGGAACCGTTTAATATCTCGCCCTGGACTTCGTCGGCGATCTGCTGCATGGTCGGGCCGACGAGTTGCTCCTGGTAAGGGATGACGCCGAGGAGTTCGAGTCCGTGTTTTTCGAGGGCCTTGCGTCCGTAGTGCTCGACTTCTTCGATCTTGGTGGGGAGCACCTTGTTCATGATGACGCCCATGATATCGACGCCTGCGGAGGTGAAGAGGCATCGGTTGAGGAGGACTTCGTCGATGGGTTTGCCGATGCCGCCGCCTGCGACGAGGATAACCTTGGACTTGAGGAGCTTTGCGACGCTGGCGTTGGAGAGGTCGAAACAGGAGCCGACTCCTGCATGACCGGTGCCCTCGATAACGATGAAGTCGCTCTTGCCATCGACATCCCTGAAGGCTCGCCATATCTGGCGTTTGAGGTCGTGCTCGTCCCCGCGATCGATGTAGTCGCGGGTGAAGCGTTTGGAAATGGCAACGGGGCTCATGCTGGAGAGTTCGTAGGGCATCTGGAATACGTCACGGATGAGGACGGCATCCTCGTCGATCTTGTGTCCCTCGACCTCGATGTATCGCTGTCCTACGGGTTTTATGAAGCCGAGGTTTTTGACCTTGCTGGAGAGGCATGCCAGGAGGCCAAGGGAGACGGTGGTCTTTCCCTCGTTCTGGCGGGTGGCGGCTATGAAGACGCGCTTTGCCATGAGAATCCTTCCGAAGAGAAGCCGTTGGACGAATCAGGAGTAATTTTAATGAGGAAGGCGGGATTTGCAAAGGCGATTGTTTGAAGCGAAGGGTCAAAGGACAAAGGAAGGCGGCGTTGCGCGCTGCGGTCGCAACGCCGCCTGTGGTCAATGTGCGGAGCCGGGATCAGTTCTGGCCGGGGCGTTTCTTCTTGCTGCCGAAGAGACGCGCGAAGATTCCACGCTTCTTGGGGCGGTAATTTGACGGTACAGATGCAACGCTCATGGCGACTTTCTTCCGCTCTGACTCGCCGAGGTCGACACTGAGACCGAGTGTTTCAGCCGGCTTTGAGGGGTCGGGAATGTTAATGACTTTTCCACAGACGGGGCATTTGCCCTTT
>CALMGO010000345.1 GCA_937863625.1 uncultured bacterium | reverse complement strand
CTCCCCGTCCCCCCTTTGTAAATCTCAAAAAGGCCTCCTTTACCAATTCCCGGTTCGCGAACTCGACACGTACCTGAGAGGCACAGCGCAAGCCCTCGATCCCGGACATCTCCGCGCTCTCTCCCGAGGGGCATGTTCAGCCGCCTGTGGAAGGGTTCCCCGCCGCAGGCGGGCAAGCCCGCCAGAGGCGGATAAACCACGAAGTATACCCGCCCGTGGCGGGGCGCCAAGCACGCAAAGAAAAGCGAAAGCCATATCTCACCACAAAGAATACTAAGGGCACGAAGAAAGGCAGGCGGTGAGTAGGGACGGCAAAAGCCAAGGTAAAAGCGGGCTCGCGCAGAGGAAGGCGAGGCTACGTGGGTTGGTCGGGGGAGTCGGAGTTGCTATTTTCCCTGGCGATGCGGCGGGCGTGGTGCTGGGAGTACCTGTGGAGGACGAAGTAACCAGCGGCGAGGAGGACGATGAAGGCGACGGTCATGATGCCGAAGCGTTTGTCATCCTTGAGAAATGCCGCGATGGGTTCGCCGACGAAGAAGATGAGCGTGGCGACGAGAAAGAAGCGCGCGCCTCGCGAGAGGATTGAGACGAGGACAAAGACCGGCAGGCGCATTCTGAGGACGCCCGAGAGCACGGTGAAGATGCAGTAGGGGACGGGGGTGAAGCCGGCGACGGCGACGGCCATGACGCCGTATTTTTCATAGAGTTTGTCGGCGGCGGCGATTTTGTCCTTATTATAAAGGCGCTCGGCAATCGGACGCCCGCCTTTCAAGCCTATCGTGTAGCCGATCACACCACCTGAGACGGAACCCGCCGTGCAGATAAGCGCCCACAGGAAAACAAGAGCAGGCGCACCGGCGGCGACGGAGCCGAGACACATGGCGATCAGTAGAAGGTCCGGGGGGACGGGAAAGAGGATGGCCTCGGCGACGGCGTTTACAAAAAGGACAAAAGGCGCAAAAGGCGAGGCGGACCACTGGAGGACCCAGTTTTTGAGGGCGGCGAGCTTGTGAAAAAGCCACATCGGGGGCGATCCTCCGGTTATCGGGCGACGTCAACAGGGAAAGATGTTACACAAGCAAGGGGGCGGAGACAAGGGGCTTGCGCGTGAAGAGGCGTTTGTGAAGATGTGGGAACGGAGCATTGCCAAGGGAATCACCAAAGGCGGGAAGCCGCCCGGGCGTTAGAAAAAGGAGCGGTAGATGAAGCCAGTGACGATTGCGATTGCGGGAGCGGGCGACAGAGGGCGGACGGCATACGCGCCATATGTGCTCGAGAATCCCAAGGAAGGAAAGGTCGTGGCGGTTGCCGAGCCGATCGCGGCGAGGCGCAAGATGACCATAGAGGCTCACGGGATAGCGGCGGAGAACGTGTTTACGGATTGGAAGGAGATGGCGGCCAAGCCGAAGCTGGCGGACGCGGTGATTATCGCGACGCAGGACAGAGACCACAAGGAGCCTGCGATAGCGTTCGCGAAGAAGGGCTATCACATGCTTCTCGAAAAGCCGATGGCGCCGACGGCGGAGGACTGCAGGGCGATAGTGAAGGCGGTCAAGGACGCGGGCGTGATATTCGCGGTGGGACACGTGATGCGGTATTCGGCGTACTGGAAGAAGCTGAAGAGCGTCATAGACAGCGGCGTTATCGGCAAGGTCGTGGCGGTGCAGCATCTTGAACCGGTGGGGTACTGGCACCAGGCGCACTCATTTGTAAGGGGGCACTGGGGCAACAGCGTGAAGTCGAGCTTTATGCTTCTGGCGAAGTCATGCCACGACATAGATATGCTCCGGTTTATCATCGGGAAGAAATGCCTGTCGGCGTCGTCGTTCGGTTCGCTGTCGCATTTCAGGAAAGAGGGCAAACCGAAGGGCGGCGGGACGCGGTGTGTCAAGTGCGGAGTCGAGCCGACGTGCCCCTACAGCGCGAAGAAGATATACCTGACGGGCAAGACCGAATGGCCGGTGAGCTCGATATCGGACGACCTGTCGCCGGAAGGGATTAAGAAAGCGGTAGAGACGGGGCCGTACGGCCGGTGCGTATACGAGTGCGATAACGACGTAGTCGACCACCAGGTGGTAAACCTCCTGTACGAGGGCGGGGTGACGGCGTCGTTTACGATGTGCGGATTGACGGATAACTGCGGGAGGCAGACGCGCGTGATGGGGACGCTGGGGCAACTGGTGGGGAACCGGTCGACCTTGAGTCATTATGATTTCCTGACGGACAAGGAAGTCGTAATAGACCCGAACGTAGAGACCGACGCGATGGGGCACGGCGGCGGGGACTGGGGACTTATCAGGGACTTTCTGGCGGCGGTGAGCGCAGGGGATGCTTCGCTAATATCGAGCGGGCCGGACGTGTCGCTCGAGACGCACCTGACGGTATTTGCCGCGGAAGAAGCGAGGCTCAAGGGCACGGTGGAGAAGGTGGTGTAGGCAGAGAAGCGCACCCTACGCGAAAGTACGAGAAAAAGGGGACACAAAGCGGCTACGCCGACCATTATGTCCCCTTTTTCCTTGGCCGATACGGCAACGGGCGTTTGTCCAAACCATGGCGGCTGCATCGGGAGGCGGAGATGGACGGGCCGAAGATAGTGGTGATAGGGGCGGGGAGTTTCACGTTCGGATATGGGATGCTTGCGGACGCGGTCCTGGACCACCGACTGGACGGGGCGCAGATGGTGCTGGTGGACCTCGACCGCGACGTAGCGGAGGCGATGGCGGCAATCGGCAGGAGGATGGCCGAGGCCGAGGGCGTGAAGATGGAATTTGCCGCGACGGACAAACGTGAAGAGGCGCTCTCCGGCGCGGACTTTGTGACGACATCGATAGCGGTGCAACTCAAGAAGCGGGCGGCGACGGACTGGAGGATTGCACTCAGGCACGGCGTACTGCAGACAAACAGCGAGTGCGGGTCGGTCGGGGGGCTGTCATACACGATGCGGAGCGTGCCGCTGGTACTGTCGGTGTGCTCCGACATGGAGAGGCTGTGCCCGAAGGCGACGCTTCTCAACGTGACCAATCCTCTGACGCGCGTGGTGCTGGCGGCGAACAGGTACTCGTCGATAAAGACGGTGGGGTTCTGCTACGTGTCGCTTGTGGGATGGAGGATGGCGGCGCGGGCGGCATTTCTGGAGCCTGCGGAAATAGACTGCACGTTTGCGGGGCTCAATCATTTCAGTTGGCTCGTGGACGTGAAGGAGAAGAAGACGGGGCGGGACATTTATGGCGAAGTGAGGGCGGCGGCGGAGAAAGGATTTTATCCGCCGCTCATGCGGAAGTACTTGAGGGAAACCAGATACCTGGCGGGTGCGGGGGACGACCACATAGGGGAATTTGTCCCGTTTGACAAAGACTTGTCGGTGGGGCAGCCGGAATTCGGCCATGGGAGCGCTGCGGAGCGGGCAGAACGGCGCGAGCAGGTGATGCGGGTGGCGCGGGGCGAGGAGCACTGGAGAAACCTGCATCATGCGTGGGAGCGGCCGATGGATTATGTCAACGCGGTGGTGCGGGACAAGCGGACGCATTTTGATTTTCTCAATCTTGTAAACCACGGCGCTATCGAGGGGTTTGCAGAGGATATGGTGGTGGAGGCGCCGGCGGAGGTTGACGCGCACGGCGCGAAGCACAAGAAAATCGGCCGGTTGCCGGAGAGCGTGGAGAGACTCATCAAGCCAGTGGCCGAGACGTGCCACTGGGCGGTGGAGGCGGCGGTGCACGGCGACATGAAGGCGGCGGAGAAGGCGATTGAGGCGGACCCGGCGATAGCGGATAAGGGGGCTGCTCGGGCGGCATTTG
>CALMGO010000344.1 GCA_937863625.1 uncultured bacterium | reverse complement strand
ACATCACGTTGCGCCACGTATCCCCCGCGTCATCGGAGATGAATATGCCGCCCCCCGTATCCGCGTGCGACGTGACCCTGCCCCACGCCGAAAGGTAGAGCCTGTTCTCATCTTCAGGGTCGATCGTAATGCTGCACGGCCCATCGGTGCCTTCCGGCAGAGTCATCCTTTCCCATGTGTCGGCGCCGTCGCGTGAACGGTACACTGCTCCCAGGCCGTTGGGGTTGCTCTCCCCCCACTCGTGCTTGCGCGCCACCACCAGGTAGAGCGTCCCGTCCTTCCCGAGAATCAACCGCCACGCCAGGGGCGTCTCAATCGCTATGCCATTGTTGCACAGCCGCCATGTATGGCCGTTGTCCGTGGACTTGAGCGCCCCCTTGCCAAATCCGCACGCATAGAGCGTCCGATTCCCTACCGGGCTTTGCCTGTCCAACACCACATGTGTGACCGCCAGCTGTTCCGTTTCGCACTCTGCGCGCTGCCAGGTCAGACCTGAGTCCCTGCTTATGCAGATTCCGCCGCGGTAAGTGGACACCGGCCTGCGTCGCCACATCTTTGTGCGCGGCAGGTCGCGTGTCCCCGAGCAGGCCGCCCACATGAGTCCCTCGACCTCTTCGTCAAACTCCACCCAGTACGTGGTGTTTCTCCACTCGTCGGGAATGTTCTCGGTGGAACTATGCCATTTCCATCCCCTGTCGTGACTCCGGCATAGCCCCACATTAGCGCAGCTGGCAAACAGGGTGTTTTCATGAAAGGGGTCAAAGTGCAGCCCGAATATCGTGTTGAAATCCATCCCGCTTGTCACTATTCCTTCATCGGTCATTGCCGAGTTCACCACCTGCCAGGTCCTGCCCGCCTCTCGCGTCCTGTACACTCTGAACGGATCGGTCGCATAACACACATCTCCGGTCGAGGGGGCGGCCGCCAGTGATATCGGCGTGTCAAAGACGACGTCCCCTGCAGGCTGTCGCCGCCTGAGGAAGGTATCGCTGGTGTCCACGACCGGCAGCCTCTCGTCCTGTCTTACGATTTTCCACGCAGCGCCACCGTCGGTTGTTCTTGCGATCCCGTTACAACTGCCGTTTGTCCCGCCGCGAAGTGTGAGCGACTTGAATCCCACGTACGCCACCAAAGCGCTTTCGCTGCAGCACGATACGGCCTTGAACCTCACGGGCTTGCGCCTGCCCGCCGCATGGGCAAACTGGCCTACCCCCTGCGTCACGTCTTCCCACGTCGCGCCTCGGTTGCGCGATACAAGTATGCCTCCGCAAAGCCTTCCCCGCTCCCAGGCGGCTGACCCCGTAGCGTACAGGACGAGCCCGGCCTTCGTGTCTCTGCCGCCGCTTACATCCTCGAAGGTCGAACCCGCCGGGATAGGATGCCGCGACCAGCCGCTGTCTTCCTGCGCATATGCCGCTGCTGTCGTCACCACCGTCAAGCGTGAAGTCTTTGGATCGATGTCGACGTAGAGTATCCCTTCGTTCTCGAACTGCTTTACCACCTTCCAACTCTTGCCGCCGTTCTCGGATATAAATACCGTCGGCGTTACCACTTGGCCGCGATCCCTGTCGTAACTGAACACGATGAAATTCGAATTGGCCGGGTGTACCGTTATCGTCTTTATCCACAACCGCTCAGTCATGCTCGGATATAAGGGGTCATCGGTGCAGATGACCTGGTCGGCGTGGTCGGTGCGAAGGTGCATGAAGGTGTTTGCCAGGGGCGAAGGATATAAAAGGCTCCAGGTGCGTCCGGCGTTGTTGCTGCGCCAGAGGCAGTTGCTGCCTGCGTATACCACTTCACTTCTCTGGGGGTCAAATGCGAAGACGTTCACCTGAGCGCCGAGGTTGAACATCCGCCACGAATTGCCGCAGTCGCACGTGATGTAAGCGCCCGACATCTCGTTTGTTGCAAATGCCTTGTTGGGGTCGTGCGGACTCACAAATACGCCGACAGCTGCGCTGGCTCCCCCTCCCGGGCCTATTACGCGCCAGGCATCCCTGCGCGGCGCAGGGCCTTCGATCCTCATCCGCGGCCGATATGAAAAACCTGAAAAAGTCCGCCCGAACACTGCGCATCCAGCCAATATTGCCGGGACGATTATCTCTTTGCCGAAAAACATGTCGTTCAATTCAGCTTCCCCTTAGTACCCGGTCGTATGGCGGGCAGGACGGCCCCCAAACTACCAGCCGATTCGCTGCAGTCAAGCGCATTTTCCCCGCTTTCCCGGTCTCTCCCCGCAACTATGAGAAGGCCGGCGAAATATCTTCGCCGGCCTTCTCATGTTTCTAATGCGCCCCTTGAGCGTATGGTGCTAAGTTTACCTTTCTCTGCGGCTTTGGCGACGGTCCATGAAATAGTCCCGCCGATCAGCCTTGGCCAGCTTTTCAAGCTTGCTATTGTCCTGCGCCTTCTTGAATGCCTTCTCGTCGAGGTACTTCACGACGCCTGAAGCGGTGATTACCGCGCGACCCGTCCCGGCCGTCGGCTGATCGGCCCAGAATGTAATGAACTCCTCCGGCTTTTCTATCTGTCGGGGTGTCTGCCCGGCCAAGGTCGGGTTCATCACTATGGGTTTTTCCGTCTCCGGATTGATAAGGTCTTTTTCCTTGTTGGGAAGGAACTCAATGAGTTCCTTTGTGTCCGCCGGCATATCATTTTGGTTTTTCGTTGAACATGCTTCCAGCGCTTTCTGCATGGCCTCGAGTCTCTCCTTGAGGATCTCGGCCTTCGTCTTTGGAACTGCAGGCGCCGGCGCAGCCGTTCCTTCGTCCTTTTTCTCTTCGGCGGCATATGCGGTCGAGCCCGCCACAAATACCACTGACAGCACCAACGCCAATGTCAACACCCATCCAGCTTTGCCCATAATCTCACCTCCAGATATAAGTGCCCCAGGCTTGTGCCAAACGCATTCTACAGATCATCCGCACGACTCTCGCCTGCGTCCGCCCTGCAGAGGCGCCTCGTGCGGTCCTGCGCGCCTTGTCTTCTTGGTGCGGAAGGGGGGAGTCGAACCCCCACGGGTTACCCCACAGGATCCTAAATCCTGCGCGTCTGCCGGTTCCGCCACTCCCGCACTGCCGCCATTATGCCAAATCGACGCCGCTCAATCAAGACTGCTTCCCTTGAAACGTGCGGTGAATATCCGTATACTTATCCTCCGTGTTAAGGACGCCACCGTGAAATCAATTATTCAGCGCGTTTCATCTGCATCCGTCTCTGTGGACGATGCCGATGTCGCCTCCATTGACGCCGGCTTTCTCGTGCTCCTTGGCGTCGCCAAGGGCGACACCGAGGCCGACGCCGACTACCTCGCGCGCAAAATCTCCGCTCTGCGCGTCTTTTCCGACAACTCCGGCAAAATGAATCTCTCCGTCGCCGAAGTCGGCGGCTCCGTGCTTGCCGTCAGCCAGTTTACGCTTTGCGCCGACACCAGAAAGGGCAATCGTCCGGGTTTTGACCGCGCCGCCCCTCCTGATGAGGGGCGCAGGCTCTTCGAGTATTTTGTCAGGCGCCTCGAATCTCATGGCGGGGTTGTCAAGACCGGCGTTTTCGGCGCTCACATGCATGTTTCGCTCGTCAACGACGGTCCGGTCACGATTATCATCGATTCGGCCGAAAAAGGGCAGGGGGGGACGTGATGATTGTTTCCACCACCACGGTTCGAGTGCGCTACGCGGAGGTAGACCGGCTTGCGGCGGTGAATTCGGCCAGGTACTTTGAATGGTTCGAACTGGCTCGCAGCGACCTTCTTCGCGCGGCCGGCATACCTTATGGTTCGCTCGAAGAGCGCGGATTCATGCTGCCTGTCGTCGAGGCGAACTGCCGCTACGTTGCCAAACTGGGATATGACGAAATCGTCAGGATTGAAGCTTCACTCGATGTATTGTCGCCCGTAAGGCTTCGCTTCTCTTTTGAAGTGCTCCGCGTCGAGGACGCCGGCGCCGCGGTGGCCGCATCCGGGTTCACGGAACACGCCGTCATTAACCGGTCAGGCGCGCTGACAAGGCTCCCTGCGGATGTATTGGCAGTGCTCTCCGGAGGGTAGGATTCAGTCGTGCGGTTCTGTGCAGTCCGCGGATTACTCGGCGTTTATCTCTATGCGCTTACTTGCCGACATCGGCGCGCCGTAGAGCGGTGTGAACGTGACGTTCAGGATTCCGTACTGTTTCTCCGGGTTCTTTTCGTACCAGGGAAGCTGCACGATGTAGCCGGGGAAAAGGCTTTCGTTCCACGCGCCTTTGAGAGTCTCGCTCGTGACCGTCCAGCGGTCGGTCTCCCTGCCTACGTTGAACGGTCCGACCAGACTCTCCTCCGTCAACGCCACCTGAGCCGTGCCCGGGCACTTCACCGCGTTTCCCGCCTCGTCACGCGGCACGATGTAAACCTCAACTCCGTCAAATACGCCGTCGCCGCTCCAGTCCTTGCCGCTGGTCGCAAATCCCAGGTCGATTTTCGCGGGCGCCGCAGCAGCGGCGAAGTCAGTCAGCTTTGACAGCCTCTCGGTATCATCCCTGCGGCTTGCCAGAGCATAGTCGACCTGGCTCTCAAGTTTCGCGAGGAGTTTCTTGATTTGAGCTTTCTCTTCCGAGGAGGGGAGTTTGCCGATTTCGCGGGAAAGTTCGCCCATCGTCTCGCGGTAGGCCGGCTTCGCGCCGCCCGAGCCTGCGCAGCCGATTGCCATAAGCGCTATCGTCATGATCGCCAAAAAGCGCATTGCCCGTCCCGTAAGCCGTTCTACGACTTGGCAGGTGCTTTCATGCTTGTGAGCACTTCGTCCACAAGACCGTACTTGAGCGCCTCTTCTGCGCCCATGTAGAAATCGCGGTCCGTGTCGTGCTCTATCTGTTCGAGCTTTTGCCCGGTGTGAGTCGAGAGTATCTCGTTGAGACGCCTCTTGAGCCTGACGATCTCTTCGGCCTGTATCGTGATGTCGCTCGCGGTGCCCTGAGTCCCGCCCCACGGCTGGTGAAGAAGTATCCTTCCGTTCGGGAGCGCATAGCGTTTGCCCTTGGCGCCTGCGCCAAGAAGCACCGCCGCCATGCTCGCGGCCTGCCCGATGCAGTACGTCGCCACGTCCGAATTGATGAACTGCATCGTGTCGTATATCGCCAGTCCCGCCGTTACCGAGCCTCCCGGGCTGTTGATATAGAGCGATATATCCTGGTTCTTGCCTTCGAGGTCCAGAAACAGCAGCTGTGCGATTACCAGATTCGACACGACGTCGTCAATCGCCGTGCCGATAAACACTATCCTATCCTTCAGGAGCCTGCTGAATATGTCATAAGCGCGCTCGCCACGGCCCGTTTTCTCGACTACCATCGGCACGAGATTGCCCTGTGTATCCATTACATCTCCCTTTACTCTTTGGCGGCCTCAGCGGAAGTCTCTTCGTCCTCGCCGGCCTCTTCCTTTGCGTCGCCCTTCTTGACGCGCGGTTTCCTGGGCTGCTTGGCCTTTGCTTCCTTCTTTTCGCCGGCGGCCTCGCTTATCTCCGCCTTGCTGAGTATGTGCGCGACCGTTTTTTCCTCGCGGATCTGAAGCGCAATCTGAGCGAGCATTTCTTCGCGCTTGAGGTGTTCTCGCATCTTGACTACCGTCGTGCGATACCTGGCGGCCAGTTCGGCCGTTCGCATCTCAATGTCCGCCTCGGTCGCTTCGATCTTCTCCTTGTCGGCTATCTTCGACAGTATGAAGAAAAGTTTGAGGTCCCGCTGAGCCTTGTCCAAGGATGCTTCTTCGAGTTTGTCGTTTATCTTGGCCAGGTCCTCTTCCGTCACTCCCTGGTACTGCAGTCCCTGCCGCTCGCGCCTGAATATATCCTTCTGCTGCCGTCTGACCGCGTCTTCCGGCAGGTCAAACGCCAGCATCTCAACGAGTTTGTCGTATATCTGGCCGCGAAGCGCCTGGTCGGCCTGACTCTCCTTGGCGCCTGCGACGTTTCTCTTTACGACGGTCTTGAGCTCTTCGAGAGACTCAAATCCCAGCTCCTTGGCCCACGCGTCGGTCGCCTCCGGCATAATCGGCCTGCGGACGCCCTTGACGTTCAGGACAAGCGTTGCTTCCTTGCCGCGAGACTCTTCCTTGTGGTACTCCTTGTCGACCTTAAAGGTCATGTTGACCGTATCGCCTGCCTTTGCCCCGGTCAGTTGCTTCTTGATGCCTTTTACCTTAAGCCTGCCGACGACCTCGTCCTCCGGCCTGACTCCAGCGTCTTTGCCGCTGGCGACCTCTTCTTCGCCTGCCGTCACGGTATAGTCGCACAGCACAAAATCCGTCGTCGCCGCGCCTTCGTCTTTTACCTCTTCAAAAGTCGTCGTGCGCGTCCTGAGCGCCTGAATTTCCGCTTCCAACTCCGTGTCGGCGGGCTCGGTCGAAGGCTTCTCAAGTGTGAGCCCCTCGTAGCCGGCAGGTTCAAACTCCGGCCAGACCTCGACAGCCAGTTCATACTTCAGCGGCCCCTCATCGGTCATCTCGATGCTGTCAAGGTCCACATCGGGCTCGGCGATAGCCTCTATCTTGTTGTCCTCAACCGCCTTCTGGTAGTTGCGGAACACGAGGTCTCGCTTCACCTCTTTGCGGATATCCCCGCCAAAACGCTTCTCAAGAAGCGTCACAGGAGCATGACCGCGGCGAAATCCCGGCAAAATGGCATTCTTGCGAAGCTCCACTATGCTTGCCTGCAAGGCCTCTTTTACCTCTTCGGCAGATACCTCCACAAGCAGCTTCTTCTTGCAGGGGCCGATTGTCTCGATTTGTACTTCCATCAAAAGCTCCTCGTGGACGGCTGTGCCAGCAATGAAATGGAGCGGGTGATGGGGGTCGAACCCACGACAACAACGTTGGCAACGTTGTGCTCTACCACTGAGCTACACCCGCTCTTGGAACTCCCTGTCTGCCTGCTTCTCCCGCGGCCATGATTCATGCGGGAGTCGCAGTTTCGTTACAGAATTTTACACCCCTTGCCCCGCGATTCAAGCATTTTTTGACCCTTTTTGCAGTTCCCCACGCCCATCACGCGCTATGCCGGCGCAAATTCGCGCTCAGGTTGCTCTTGGAAAGCCGCTTCAGTACCTCCCAAATTCCTTAACCGCTTCGTACATAGCCGCGAGACTGGCTACAGGCGTCAGAGGGGCGAGATTATTAGCCTCCCGCATCATAAATCGGCCGCCTCTTGTAATCGGAGTGGCAAGTATCCTCTCCGTCTCCGCACGCACGTCCCCCGGGCTGCCTCTCAAAAGCGTAGCCACGTGCACGCCTCCGGATATCTCCACGCCTTCGCCCACCTCGTCCCGCAGCGTCTCCCAGTTGATGGGAAATCCCGTATCTATCGCCTTGACGCCAAGTTCGGAGATCAGCGTCGGGAAATGCCTCTGTACGTCACCGCAGATATGTATCGAGTCAGCCCTGCCCGCTCCGAGCTCTGCGGCCAGTCGCTTGTGATACGGCAGGATATGCCTTTTGTAGTCATCAACGCTTATGAGCTCGATAGAGTCATCCGCAAAGCCGAAAATGTCCTGCCGTTCCTGCTGGCCGGAGATTCGCCTGGCCTTGCGTATCATCGCAACCGAAAACTCCGTCAGGTAATCCATCATCGCGTGAAAGTATTCTTCATCCACGTACATGTCCACGAGCCCCTCGCCGCCGCGTATGCTCATAAAGAGCGTCAGCGGCCCGTCCGTCCCGAGCCCCCTGATTCCCACTTCCCCAATCGGCCTCCCTCGAAATTCATACCCCTGCCGCTTCTTCTCCAGGAAGTACTCGTAAAACTCGATGTTTTTGCGCCACAAGGGGCTTTTGTCGAGGTCCACAGGCCCGGCGTCGAGAAGGCTTCTCTTGCCGTCTCCGGTGAGAAATATCTCCGCGGCGGGTACGTTTCCCTCCGGGAAATACACCGGCGCGCCGAGAAACCCCGCCTCGTAGTAGTTCTGCATGTCCACCGACACGTTCCATGCCTGAGGCAGACCCATTTCGGCGTCCTGCGGGACGTTAAACCGCACATACTCCTGAAACGCCAGTTGCGTCGAAAGCATCACCTCGGGATCGTCGGAGTACTCTTTGAAGGTCACGCCTGAAGTGTTAAGCGCGTCGTCGAGGAGGAGGTATCTGGCATTTATGCCGAACGCAAGCGGCACCCTTACCGGCCGCCCCGCCCGGTACGCCTCCCAGACCCTCTTTACCTCTTCGTTATGTTTCTCGAATGTCACCGCGCATACTCCTTGTTAAGTCCGAACTCAAACCTCCCACCTCCTCTCCCTGCAAATCCGCACCAGATGGAGGCATCCCACTTTATGCAGCACAGATATTGCCAGTCACTTCCTCAAAAGCCCCGCAGGAACTCCAGCGCTTTTGCCACGTCCTCCACGATGTTATCGCCGGCCTCCCGCTCTATCGTCACAAATCCACCGTAGCCGGTTGCCTCAAGCGCGGCGAGATACTTCGGGTAGTCCACGTCTCCCTGCCCCAGGGGGGTCTCGTCGCCGTGTCGTTTGTAGTCCTTTGCGTGTGTGTGCACGATGTAGTCTTTGAGTATCCCCACCCCGGCTATATGGTCATATCCGCGCGCGCACAGATTAGCAGGGTCATAGTTGACCTTGATGGCGGGAGAGGCAACCTTTTCCAGAAACTCCAGCAGGTCCTCCGGCGACTCAAGCCCCGTCTCCGACGCGTAGAATACCCCATGCTCTGCAGCGTATGCGCCGATTGTTTTCAAGGCGTCGATTGCCATTTTCCACGCAGCCTCGTCGCCTGCTTTTGGGAACCTTCCGAAATGAGTGGTCACCACATTCGTCCCGAGGTCCACCGCAAGGTCGATAAACGATTTGGCGTCGGCCACCTGCGCGTCAATCGTCGCCGCGTCGAAGAACCCCTTAAACGTGTCCCCGCACAGCGCCGAAAGAGCAAGCCCGAATGATTCCAGCTTGCGCCGGAAGGCTTTTCTCATCTCCGCATCCATTGCCCCCGGCGACATCTCCCCGCCGGTGCAGTAGAGCTGCACGCCGTCCGCTCCGAGTTCGGCGGCCTTTTCAATTCCCGCCTCTAAGCCGAGGTTCAGGTTGTCCACGAGGATTCCTATCTTCCACTTGCCCATATAACCCCCTTGCAGGTAGAGCGCCTGTCGCTTTTCGCGCGATTGCCCCTTGTATTCGCCAGGGGGACAGTGTACAAAGATTCACGCGTTCTGTGACAGGTTTTTTTGCCGTCATGATGATGTTTTGTGCCGACAAACGACATATTTATCCCTGTGCGCCGGAGAAAGTGAAATGAAATACTGCCTTTTCTGCAGGGATTCTTTTGCAGATGACCCCGAGGTCTGCCCCCTTTGCGGAGGAGAACTTTCCGACTCGGTCCCGGAAGATTCCTCCACCGACGACGACTCGACCGAGCGGCAGTACTCTGAATACGACGAACCAGCCGGCGGCCATGATCCTGACGACCCCATGCAGGGGGAACTCGTGCCGGTTGTCATGGTCGGCTCCGAAGAAGACCTGCGTGCCGCCGTCGAAGTCCTCTCCGGGCACGGCATCGATTTTGAAATAGTCGAGGGCGACCGCACTCGCCAGTTATTCGGCCTCGTTCCCGGGCGGTCATGGAGGATTCTTGTCGCGCCGGACAAGGGGCCCGATGCCTTTCTCAAACTCGTAAAGGCATTGCCGCGCATATTTCCGAGAGAGGTCACCGAGAGGCTAAAAGACGAACTCGCCGACCAGAACGCCCTCCAGGCCGCCGATGCCGTTGCCGCCGCGCTTGCCACGCCATCGGCCGACTCCACCGCGCTTGTCTCAGGCGTAATCACCGCTTTTGCAGGCGAGGATGCCGATGCCATTGCCAAGGTCCGCTACGTCCTCGCCAAAGCAGGCGCTCGCGTCGCGCCGCTTCTCTCGCAGATAGCCATCGAGTCCGTCCGCGAAGGAGGCACCGGCGCTGAGCAGGTCCTCTTTAATATCCTGTCTGTTCTCGAAGCCATTGAGGACTCTACCGCGCTTGAAGGCCTCCTTGGGTACTTCACGAACGACGTCGCCCAGGTCCGCGCGCGCGCCGCATACGCCGCCGGCCGCCTCGGCGACCCTCAGGCCGTAGACGCGCTTCTGGACCTGTTTGACGATGAGGACGAAGAAGTCCGCTACGAGGCCTCCGAAGCCGTCTGGCGTCTTACCGGCATTGATTTCGATTTTGACCCATATCTGCCCCCGGCCGAGCAGAAAGCCGCCGCCCAGGCCGTCCGAGATGCATGGAGCGTCTCCGGCAAGCACGGCGTCGTCCGAAACGCCGTCTCGCTCGTAGATATTCTGCGTTCCATGGGCGATGGCGTCGACTAAGCGGCATGCCGTCCTTCATCCACAACGCCGTCTCCATACACTACGAGGCCGCCGGTTCGGGTACGCCGCTTCTTCTCCTGCCCGGCAACACCTCGTCATCCGCCATGCACGAAGACGACATATCGTTCTTCTCCACGCGTTTCCACGTGATCTGTCCGGACTATCCCGGTTATGGCCGATCTGACAGGGTAGGGGAGTTGCCAGTTGATTTCTGGTGGCAAAACGCCCTTTTGTGTATCCGCCTTGTCGAATCGCTTGGTGTGTCATCCTTCGTATGCATCGGCGTCAGCGGGGGCGCGCTCGTAGCGCTGAGTGTCGCCGTCGTCGCACGCGAACGCGTTACCGCCGTAGTTGCCGACAGTTTCGCCGGGGAGTTTATCACGCCGGAATGGGCGGATTTTATCATCAGCGGTCGCGCCCGCATGACGCATGGGATGTGCGATTTCCTGCGTACGGCTCACGGAGACGATTTTGCCCGGGTGGTCGAGGCTGACAGCCGCATGCTCGCCCGCGCCGCCGCTCTCGGCGAAAGCCTCGTCAAGGATTCTCTCTCGCGGATAGTCTGCCCGGTCCTCATAACCGGCAGCCTCTCGGACCAACTCGTTCCCGACGTGACCGGCATGTGCGACGTGGCGCGCAAAATCCCTTCCTCAAAAGTGGTCTTCTATCCCGATGGCGCGCACCCTCTTATGTGGAGCCGGCCGGATGACTTTCGCGCCGAAGCGATCGCATTTCTGACGGCATAGAGGGTCTGCGTTGTGCGCAGTGCGCGCACATTCGTATCCGTGCCTACCGGGCACGGCGCTTGAGAAAGGGGACGAAGTCCCCCGGTTTGTTTATACGACTTCGACGCCCAAGGCGGGGCCCCTGTTTTCAAGGTCGTCCGTGCCTACCGGGCACGGCGTTTTGAATGAAAGGGGACGAAGTCCCCCGGTT
>CALMGO010000343.1 GCA_937863625.1 uncultured bacterium | reverse complement strand
CTCCCTGAGCGCCTCTTCGTTGACGACGAGCGGAGGGCTGATCTTAACCGTGCCGCCGCCGAAGCCGACCGGCGAGAAAAGCAGCAGCCCGCGATAGATGCACTGCAGGACGATTTCAAACGCGAGGTCCCCGTCCGGCTCCTTCGTGCCGGGTTTCACCATGTGAAGCCCCGCCACCAGTCCTTTGCCGTGGTGCGCGCCGATGACGTCGCTGTACTTGTCCTTGAGTTCCGCCAGACTCTTGTGAAGTATGGCGCCCATGCGCGCCGCGTTGTCGGTCAGTTTGTCGCCGAACATCACGTCGATATTGGCCAGAGAGGCCGCGCAGCAGATGGGGTTGCCCGTATGGGTCGAGGTCATCTCGCCGGGGCCGTAGAGGTTCATCACCTTCGACTTGCCCAGAACCGCCGAAAGCGGCAGGCTCGACGTGATGCCCTTGCCCAGGCACACCATGTCCGGCACTATCCCGTAGTGCTCGTATGCAAAGAATTTCCCCGTCCTGCCAAAGCACGCCTGCACCTCGTCGGAGATGAGGACTATGCTGTTGGTCTCAGTCCACTCGCGAAGTTTCTGCATAAATTCCGCCGGAGCAAATGACGCCCCGCCGCCCTGGTAGGCCTCCGTGATGACGCCTGCCACCTCACCGGCTGTCACTCCCTGGTCGGCGAGCTGCTTCAGGAAATACTCGAAGCTCGTGTCCTCGCAGCGGAACCCGTCCGGAAACTCCACCTGCACAAATGTCGGGTCGATATTTATGATCCACTTCTTGAGCCCAGGTATCCCGCCGGCCAACTGCGCTCCGAGCGTCCGCCCGTGAAATGCCCGCGCGAACGACACTATCTTTATCTTCTTGGCGCCGCCGGTCTGCACGCCGTATGTGCGCGCAAGTTTGATGGCGTTTTCAGTGGCCTCGCTGCCGGTAGTCAGCAGAAATACCTTGTCGAAAACAGGGTCGCTAATCTCGATGAGTTTCTCCACCAGCCGGCTACGTATGTCGCTCGGGAAGCAGTAGTTGTGGAGCAGGCGGTTCTGCGCCTGGCGCACGATCGCGTCCACGATCTTGGGATTGGAGTGCCCTGCGTTGGCCACCAGCACCCCCGATGACCAGTCGAGCCACTTGTTGCCCCACCGGTCGTATATGTTGAGGCCTTCCGCGCGCTCCCATATGATCGGCGGTTGCCCCGTCATGGACACCGGCTCGTGCTTGCGGAGTCTCTCCAGAATCGGAAGAGATTCAGGAACAGGTATTTTAGTCGCTATGCGACGATATTTGGTGCTTACCTTCGCCACTTCCACGGGCGTCAAATCAAATGCCCTTCCCATCTTCACACCCCTTTCAACGGTCTGCCTTGCTATGGAAATAAAGACATGATTCTATTTAACGGACTCCCTCACTTCAAGCCCGCAAAACTTCCTACACCCAGCCCCTGTCCTGCATCGCCTGAAGAACCTCGCCTGCCGCCACAATCTGCGCCGCCGTCCGGTGCGTAGTCTTTTTCGCTGCGGCCACGCCCACGACCTCTTCAAATGTCGCCCCGAGAAGATCCTCTATCGACTCGAAGACCTCCTCCTTGCCCGTAATGCTGCCTGATTTGGCCTTGCGCCACTCGATATAACTGGCAATCACGCCTCCGGCGTTGGCCAGTATGTCCGGGATGACCTTTACCCCCTTGTCCGCCAGCACCGCGTCGCCCGCGGCGGTCGTGGGACCGTTGGCACCTTCAACAACAAGGCGCGCCCTGACCGACTGCGCCGTTTCGCCCGTCAATACGTTTTCCACCGCCGCCGGAATAATACAGTCCACGTCGAGGGCAAGCAGTTCCTCGTTGGTCATCTTCTCGCCGAGGGCGTCACGCAGTTCCCCATGCCGCCCGGCAAACGTCCGCAGTTTCTCTAAGTCAAGCCCCTGTCCGTTGTAAACGCCGCTCGTCACGTCGCTCACCGCCACGACCTTTGCGCCCCAATCACTCAGGAATCTCGCCGTCCATGACCCCACGTTGCCAAACCCCTGCACCGCAAACGTCGCGTCCTCCACGGACTTGCCGAGCACTTTGTTGACCGCCAGCCTGGCCACGTGCGCCACGCCGCGACCGGTCGCTTCGAGCCTGCCCGGAAGCCCGCCGACCCGCGGAGGCTTGCCCGTGACGCTTTCGAGCTGGTGAGTCTCTCCGTAGATAATCGCCATGTCCTTCGGCCCGCTGCCCAGGTCCGGCGCCGGAACGTATGCCCCTGAGGCCAGTTCCCACTTCATTATATGCACGTATTCGTGAATGAGATTTATCCGCTCGAAAAGAGTCATCGTCCCGGGGTCTATCGCTATTCCCGATTTGCCCCCACCGAACGGCACCTTCACGAGCGCCGTCTTCCACGTCATCCTCTCTGCGAGGTCCGTGGTCTCATCGAGAGTCACGCTCGGCGAGAGCCTGATGCCGCCTTTTGCCGGCCCGCGCGCCGTGTTGTGGTAGACGAGATACATCTCGGCCGCGAGCATCCTGTCCTCGCTCACTCGCACAGTCAGAGTGCAAATCGTCTTCTTCTCACAGTGCTCCAGCAGAAGACGCGCGTTGTCGCTGATATCAATATGCTTCGAGAGAAGATCCAGGTTTACCGATTCCATGTCATCACCTGTCTTGTCTGCCGCCGGGCGACTCGTAACAATCTGGAAATCGTGCCCGGCTAAGGCATTCTAAATGTCGTCTCAGACGGGATGCGCTCGTCTGCGAAGGCGCATCTGTGCCTGGTGACAAAGAAGGACTTGATTTTCATGCGGGCGGAAAGCCCCATGGCTGCCAACTGAGGCATGGCACCCTGTGACGCTAAATATACTCCCGCCGCCGCAGTCGTCAAAGCATATTCTCCGCCCCCTCCTTTGACTTGCCCTCCCAACCGGGGTAAAATCGCCTTTTAACCCTCGGAAAGGATACCCATGCAGAGACGACAAACCAGGCAGATTGCAATAGGCCCCGTCAAGATCGGCGCATGCGCCCCCATAAGCATTCAGACCATGACCAAGACCGACACCGCCGACGTCGCCGCCACTCTCGATCAGATCCGCTCGGTGGCCGCGCTCGGATGCGATATCGTGAGGCTTGCCGTGCCGGACATGGAGGCAGCGCAGGCCCTCGCCGCGATATGCCCCGCGTCCCCCATCCCCGTCGTCGCCGACATACACTTTGACGCTCGCCTTGCCGTCACCGCTATCGAAAGCGGCGTATCCGCCATCCGCATAAATCCCGGCAATATGGCCGACATGGACGCCGTCCGTAATGTCGTTGACAAGGCAGCCTCCGCGGGCATCCCCATCCGTATCGGGCTTAACTCCGGCTCAGTGCGCCGCCGCGGCGAAAAGGTCCAGTCTGAGTTCGAACTCGCCGACCTCATGGTCGACCGCGCCCTCGAATACGCCCGCCAGTTCGAGTCATGGGGATTTGCCGATACCAAGATATCGCTCAAGGCCTCGACCGCTGAGGCCACTATCTACGCTTACAGGAAAATCGCCCCTCTTTGCGACTATCCCCTCCATGTCGGCGTCACAGCCACCGGCCCCCACGAATACGCCGTCGTCAAAAGCGCCGTCGGAATAGGGGCGCTCTTGTCGGAAGGCATCGGCGACACCATCCGCGTTTCGCTTTCCGGGCCGCCCGAAGACGAGGTTCGCATCGGCAGGGAGATACTCGCGTCGCTCGGACTTTTGACCCTCCCCTATGAGGTCATATCGTGCCCCACCTGCGGCCGCGCCTCGCTTGACGTAGCCGCGATGGCGCGCACTGTCGAGGAGGCCGTCCGCAGCCTGCCGCTCCACGGCGGAAAGACCATCCGCATAGCCGTCATGGGTTGCGAGGTAAACGGCCCCGGTGAAGCCGCCGACGCGGACGTAGGAATCGCCTGCGGCGTGGACTCGGGGCTGCTCTTTATCCGCGGCGCTAAAGTCCGCAAGGTCTCGTCCGAGCAAATCGTCGCGACCCTGATATCCGAGGCGCGGAAGCTTTTGGCCTCAAATTCATAGACGTTCCGGCTAAAGCACTGTTGTCGGCTGCTGCGCGGCATTGCATCTGTGAAGAGGTGGGAATGTACTCAGCTTCGTCGAAACTCGTCTTTCCGGTTCTCGGCATCCTCGCTGTGTGGGTTGTGCTCAACCTGCCGAACCTCTTCAAGTACCTGTCCACCGAACGCCAAAGAAAGAAAAGCCTCGCCGGATTAGCCGCCGCCATGGGCCTTGGCTCACCGGGCAAGGATCGTACACTTGCGCAGAGATACTCAAACTCGGTCATCTGGAAACGGTGGGCGAAGTTGGGGCCGAATAACGTTCTGACAGGCCCCGTCCCGGAAGGCCGTCTCACATCCTTTGAGGTCATCGCCAACGAATCCGTCGGGCAACTGAGCGTCTGCGCCATCGACACGGACATTCACTGCGAGCCGCTCCTGATAGAGAGCAAAAGCAGCGCTGGCGTCAATGACTGGACCCCGCTCGGCATGAGCAGGGTGGCTCTTGATTCCAGTGAGTTCAGCTCGGCATTTCAAGTCAGATCCGCAAATAGAAAGTTGGCGTTTGACGTCCTGCACAGCCGGACCATGGAGTTTCTGCTTGCCAGGCCGGCGCTTTCCATCAATATGCGTGACGACTACACAATCGTCTGGTGCACGCGGCTGCCAGTCACGGGAGTGGAGTCGATGATTGAAGATACCCGGGAGTTTGTCCGACTCTTGCCGGCGTATCTGAGGTCGGATCTGGCAACGCAGGCGGCCGCAATCGAGGCGCGAGAGCCGGTCGCACACTGACCCACGCAGCGGCAATGGTCTTGGACTTCCCGGACAAAATATAGGGGCCCGCGAGTTGCAGGCCCCTTTTTTGCCGTGCCGTACTGCGGCTTTCCTACGAGATAATCCCGCCGAGCGTGCCTGTCAAGGCCGCCGCCCCGCCGGTTATCACGCCGTTGGCGTCCACGAAGTAGTAGACTCCGCCCGAGAGCAGCGCGTTGTCGCCTCCCGTCAGAATCGACCCCGTGATGTCGCCGTTTATCTCGATGATGCCGCTTATCAGGCCGCGCGTCGTGATCGTGCCGAGGTCGCCGCCCACCGTCGTTACGCTGCTGTCGCCGTTTATGCCTTCATCCGACAGCTTGATATAGTCTATATCAGTGTAAGCGGTAACGTTGGTATTAACGAGCCCCTTGGCCTGTATGAGGCCGATCGATCCGCCGGTGGTGATATCGCCGCCGCCGTCCTCATCGCGCCCCACCGCTTCGATATCGGTGCCGTAGATCACGCCCTTGCTCTTGACGCTCAGGATGCCTGCGTTGCCGTATATCGCGGCGTTGTTGATGTCATATGCGCTCACGTTGCCGAGAACTCCGCCTTGCGGGTCCCCGCCGCCGTCATAGTACGTCGTCCCTACGTTGCTGAAGTTTATGCTTCCCTTCACCGTGTAGGTGTCAATCCCGCCGTAGAAAAGCGTCTCCGAATGGTGAACGCTGTTGTTGGCAGTGAGCTTATTCGCGTGCCCCTCGACGGTCAATGCGCTCCAGTAGAGACCCCTGCCGAAGGAAGCAGTTCCTAAGTCTCCGTCCACTACCATCCACGTATTGACTCCGCTGCCTTTGACCGCAAGAGACCCGACGTTGCCGTGTATCTCAAAAAGCGGCCCGTCGCTCGAATCGTCGGGCAGCGCGTCAACAGCCGCGCCGTGCACGGAGCCGCCCACGGATATCTTGCCGACCGTCACGAGCGCCTCGTCAGGGTCGCCTATGGTGA
>CALMGO010000342.1 GCA_937863625.1 uncultured bacterium | reverse complement strand
TAAAATCATAGGAATAAGGATTCCAGGCATTTAACCATCCATACAAACCATGCTGACGCGTATACGCGCTGTAACGGCTCAACGGCGCTCACCATCAAACCAAACGAGATCAGAGAGGGCGTCCGTGGTACAGCCAGAATCGACAATGCCGGGGACGGGGACAATGCCCCTGGGTCCCGCGGCGTGCCTCTCGTTTTGCCCGGCTATAGATCCTCACCGGGTCTCGACGAAGTTCTTCGCTCTGAGACAGCGGTGCTCGGGGTGCGGCCGGAGAAGGTAAATGGATACGATACTTATCCGGTGACTTATACGACTCGCTACGGCATTGTTCGCAAGTACTGGTTTGCCCCCGATCTATCCGGAACCCCCGTGAGGGTGGTGACGTGGACCGGGACCGGCAGGGCCGGCAGCAGAGTGGACCTGAGTGACTTCAGACGGCAGGACAGTGGTCTCTGGCTGGCGAGGCATGCGGAAGGACGGCACTTCGGGGTGGAGAATGGCGGGACGTACGTGGAGGTCGTGACCGTGGATGATATCCAGGCGGGGCAGGCGTTGGACGAGAGCCAGTTTGAGGTGGACCCGGAATCAATACCGAAGGGGTACGTCGTTCACGACATGAGGTCCGGCCGCAGCTATATCAAGGGGGAGGCGCCGGCGTGGTTCCGGTCGTTGTCTGGGAAGATGAATGTAGTCACGAGGCTGGCGCCGGACACACCTTCTGAGAGCTCAGACTTCATGAAAATGTGGATGGCGCTTCTGGAAGCGGTGAAGGCCAACAAGGCCGAGGTCGAGAGGGGCGCGAGGCTGACGTGGGAGCTTCGGACATACACCATCGCGCCCGACGACAGCAAGAGCGTGGAAACGGCCACGCTCTACAGCGGCGAGTACAGCGGTGCGCGGTATTCCTACAAGAGCTATCCTTCAGCAGACGCGCTCAAGGACGAGCAGTTTGACGAGTACACGCGATGTGATGGAGCAACTGTGCTCACCATCAAACCGAACGAGACAAAAGACGGCGTTCGCGGCGCGGCTGTCCTCGCCGATGCCGAGAAGGGCGAGGAGTGGGTCCAGAGCATGCATCTGGTGCTATTAGGATATGACTCCCCCTTTGCCCCCGACAAGGCTATTACTGACGACGGGGGGGGCAAAGCAACTTTCTTTCTGTAAATTCTGTTCTGAGCAGTAGTGGGTCAAGG
>CALMGO010000341.1 GCA_937863625.1 uncultured bacterium | reverse complement strand
TTTCCGGGTTGTTGCGGATGATCGCGAAGATCAGCTTGCCGCAGAGGTAGGCGCCTTCCGCGGACAAGCGTCCGGCATTCTCCCGGACCGCTTCCTTACTGTATACATTGACCAGTTCGATTCTCTGCCTGTGAGCAAATCTATGGTAGACAGCATCGAGCTCCCTGCCCTGGTACAATTTCACCTGAAATGGTTCAAAGTAAACCATGGCGTCAATACTGTTCTCATCCGAGAGCGTAAAGTCTAAAACCTCAAGCTCCAGTGGAACCGAGACAGTCTCGCCGTCAATGTTGACCTTCACATCGCCACGATAGATCCCTGCAGAAAGTGCCCTGCCGACGTATATCTCAATCCAGAGGGCCTGATTCGCGCCCGCCACAACAGTCACCGGAAACCCGCCTCGTCCGCCAGTCGCGCTCTCAGGCACCAGTTGGACAGGAGTCCACCCGAGCGGGTCTTTCGGCGCGGCGGCGCTCCCCGGCACAAATGTCCACCACGCCCTGCTCGGCGACGTTACATTGAGGTAGTTGACAGTAAAGAGTTGAATGTGCCTCCCCACATAGTCACTGGGATCAGGGGCAGAGGGGGCGTATCTGATCCCGGCTGACCCTCCCTCCAGCATAATCCCATCAAGAGAAGCTGATAATGATTTGATAGGCGCCTCGCCGGCCTCGGCAATCACCTGGAAGGCAACAATCTCGTTTCGCGCCGCAAAAAGGGAGATCTTCTGCCCGTCCCATACCGAGTTGCACGCGCGAAAGGAACTATCCAGCGCATCCCTCTTGACCTTCTCGCCATCGGAGACCGCCCAGACATGCCGTCCGGATGGAACTGCAAAGCACGGCACGAGCAGCACGACAATTCCGCCAAGAATCATTGCAGAAACCAACTCGCACATTGTAACCTCCGCTACTCCTGTCCAAGTGCACAACGGGTACAATTGCGATTATGGAAGGGACCATTCAGGAAACAAGCAATCAAACGCGAAGTTATTGCTGGCCCCGCGTCAAAGCACCTATAACCCCAGTGCATGGCCAAAGGACCAAGGCCCCATTCCAGCGCATTCTTGTGCACAGCCCCTCTTTGATGCTGGATATGCACCGTCCGATAACATACGTTATGTCTCCTGGGACAGGTCGCCGAGTCCGCCATATCTCATTATTGTGGAATGTGTTGCGCGGAATGTGGACAACGCGCTCTCTTCCTTGTTGATAATATGCGCAAAAGCCCCTGTGCCGCTGCTTTCTAAGGTCTGGCGGAGAGTACGACGATTTCAGGGTGCGTTGCGGGTGTCTCGCAGGTGACGATGAGTTCGTCGAGAGTCCGTATGTCTCTCTTGCCCCGCAGGAAGGGTTCCACTGGCGATAGCGGGATAGTAAGGGCTGGCGTCTTGTAGTGCATGGGGATGGTTGCTCTGGCTGTGATGGCTTCTGCGACTTTCGTTGCAGTGCGCGCGTCAAGCGTGTAGGTGCCGCCGACCGGGATCATGAGTACGTCTGCACTGTCGAGCTCCGCGAGTTGTTGTTTTTGCAGTTCATGGCCCAGGTCGCCCAGATGAACGACGGTGATGCCCTCGGCATCGATGATGAAAACGGTGTTTAAGCCGCGTTTTGCGCCTTTGGCATCGTCATGGAAGGTCGTAATGCTGCGAAAGCGCGCTGAACCGATGGTTTCGTCTACGTCCCCCCTGAGGACCGAAGGATTGCCGGCGACGAGATGGGTGGCGTTGTGGTCGAAGTGCTCGTGAGACACGGTTACGATGTCGGCGGCGAGTTTGCTGATGGGAAGGCCGATGCTTGCATCATAGGGGTCCGTTCGAATTCGAAGGCCGTCCTTGAGTTCGATTTGGAAGGATGCATGCCCTATCCAGCGTATGAACACTGCACACCTCGCTTGCTGCTTTTGGTCAGTCGGGCTTGGAAAGTGTGATACTCCATGCCGTTGCCGCCGTAAGCATTTTCGTGTCGGTCAGGTCGTAGTGAAGCGGAGTTAGAGTGACATACCCGCGCGCCAGAAGAGCCGTGTCAGAGTCCGGTGGCAGTTGATCTTTCTGGAGTTCGCCTGTCATCCAGAAATACCGCCCGCCTCGTGGGTCCTTGCGCACATCAAAGGCGTCGTCGTAGGATACAGTTGACTGTTTTGCGAGGCTCAGGCCCAGCATGGCTCCCGGCGGACAGGAAGGGATGTTGAGGTTAAAGAGGCTCCCGCGCGGAGGTTTGTTCTCGAGAATCTGCGCAATCACCATGCATGCCAGCATGGCGGCCGATCGGAAGTCCGGTTTCGTAGACGCTGCGAGGCTGACTGCCACCGACGTTACGCCCAGTATCGCCCCTTCAAGCCCCGCTGCGACCGTGCCGCTGTAAAGTACATTTATGCCGACATTAGCGCCGAGGTTGATGCCGCTGACCACGAGGTCAGGCGGAGAGTGCAGAATCTGCTTGACGCCGATCTTTACGCAATCAGCCGGCGACCCGTCGACACCGTACCCGAGAAAATCATTGCCTACGAATACTTCGCGAACTCGAAGTGGCCTGTCGAGGGTTATCGAATGGCTTGTTGCGCTTCGCTCGGCATCCGGAGCTACCAATGTCACCTCTCCGAGGTGCGCTAAAGCCGCCTTTAGCGCCGCTATTCCGGGCGCGTATACTCCGTCATCGTTTGTGAGAAGTATTATCATCAGGACTCCTTTCAAGAGGATTATATAGGAAGACCTCGCCGCTTCAAAGTAAAGTCCGCCCTTCCGCTTCAAGTGTCTTGACGTTTCGAAATAGTAAGCTAAATTAGTGCACGCCATGATCGAAAATAGACATCTTTTCCAAACCGTCGCGAAAATCTATACGGGCTGGGGTTGTCTTGCCGGGCTGGGACGCGAGACCGCAACGCTGGGCGACAATTGTGTCCTTGTCACCGGCCGCTCATCCATGAGGCTGAGCGGCATTCTGGACCGTGTTCTCGCGCTTCTTGGCAGTGAAGGCATATCGGTAACCCTTTATGAGGATGTCGGGCAGGACCCCACCGTGGCCTCTGTAGATGCCATTCGCGAACTTGCAGGCCGGACGGCCGCCGATGTTGTAATCGGCCTCGGCGGCGGAAGCGCCATGGACGCGGCAAAGGCCGCCGCCGCACTGGCGCGGGAAGAGGCCCCTACGTCCGATTTTCTCCGCACCCAAGCCCCCTGCCTGCCGGGGATTCCGTTTATCGCCGTCGCCACCACGAGCGGCACCGGCGCCGAGGTCACCCCCAACGCGGTTATTACTGACCCGGAGGTCCCGTTAAAGGCCTCGCTCAGAAATGGTCAATACCTTGCGAGAGTCGCATTTGTCGACCCCGAGACCACACTCCCCTGCCCTCCCAGGGTGACGGCATATAGCGGCCTGGACGCACTGACCCAGGCGGTCGAGTCCTTTGTGTCAATTCACGCGACGGTACTGACGGACGCGCTCGCATTTCAGGCGTTTTGCCTGCTCAACACAAACGTTGAACACGCGTATCTTCATGGCGACGACCGCCAGGCCCGTACTGCTACTGCTTACGGCAGTCTCCTTTCCGGCATGGCCCTTGCCAACGCCCGCCTCGGCGCTGTTCATGGGATTGTACACCCGCTTGGGGCGAGATACGGTATTCCGCACGGCCTCGCTTGTGCCGCGCTTCTGCCGGAGGTCACAGAGCTCAATCTGGCGTTCTCAAGTGATAAATACGCCATGCTTTCCGCCGAGGTGGAAGGCGGACTTGTCGATATGCTCAGAGGCCTCAATCGTCGCCTCGGAATATACGCCGATTTCGCGAAGTACCCGATTCCGCAACAGGATTTCGCGTTAATAGCCGAAGAAAGCATGCAGTCCGGGTCGCTTAAGGCGAACCCGAAGAAATTCAGTACCCGGGACGTCACAACCGTACTCTCAGCCATCGCCGCACTATTGGAGAAATGATTGAACGTAGTTGACCATTTTGCGCAGTCCGCAACATACTCATCCACTTATGTCGGAATAGCAATTGCGCTCTTTGCGACATCCTGTGGTGTGCCTATTCCCGAAGAGATTATCCTCGTACTTGCGGGCGCGGCGGCCTACCACGGCGCCATGGAAATATGGACGCTGCTTGCAGTGGCGCTGACCGCTGTCATCATAAGCGATTTCTGGGTGTACGGCATGGGCCGTTTCT
>CALMGO010000340.1 GCA_937863625.1 uncultured bacterium | reverse complement strand
GAAAATCCCTGCGCCTGTGCTCGTAGTCGTGAATGTTGTCAAACGCGGTCACCAGGCTCCCCGACGCCTGCGCCGCCTGAATCATCGCTATGTACATCTCGTCAAAATACTCGCGTTCCTGCCCCAGCGCCTCCCCAAGCGCAGCTCCCCCCGCCACGCGGTCGCGTATCCGCGACACCGCCTGACCTATCGGAGACTCCGCCGTCTCCTTGCCCGTCGCCTCAAGAGCCTCCACAAGCGGTAGCCTCGCCCGCAATAGCCTTCTCATGTGTGATGTGAATACGTATGTCTCGTCCGCCCGGCTCCCCCGTATGTGCCGCAGACGATCCGCTACCGCCCCCCCCGTCTGCTCCATCGCCGTGACGTGCATCCCCTGCTCGCGAAGACCCTGTGTCGCCTCGCGCCGCGTCGACGCCTCGATTGTGCCAGATACCCGCTTGCCCCCGTCCGTCAGCGCTTTGTATCGAAATACCGTCATAGCTCCCCGATGCCCGTAGAGCCCTCGATTTCATCCATCTGTGTCTGACGCATCACTTCATCAATCGTCGTCAATCCCCGCGCCACTTTGTTGGCCCCGTCGGCTCTCAGCGTCACGAGGCCCCTTCTTATCGCTTCAGCCTTGATAATGCTTGCGCTCTGTCGTTCCAGTATCCTCTGCCTCACGGCTTCATCCACCATCAGCAGTTCGTACATCCCCGTGCGGCCCCAGTAACCCGTGTCCATGCACTCGCCGCACCCCTTCCCGCGATATACCACTCCCTCGGGCAGGTCCGCCGGCGTAAGCCCTATCTCCGACAGCGCCTCCGTTTCCGGCCGGTAGGCCTCCCTGCAGCTCGGACATATCGTCCTCACCAGCCGCTGCGCCATCACCGCCAGCACCGAGCTTGCCGCCAAGTACGGCTCCACCCCGATATCCAGAAGCCTCGTAATCGACCCCGCCGCATCGTTGGTGTGAAGCGTCGAAAATACCAGATGCCCCGTGAGCGCCGCCTGCACCGATATCCGCGCCGTCTCGTCGTCGCGTATCTCCCCCACCATGATTACATCGGGGTCCTGCCTCAAGACGTGTCTCAAGCCCGTCGCAAATGTCAGCCCCTTGCCCCCCACCTGTATCTGCGAAACGCCCCGCAGTTGGTACTCTATCGGGTCCTCTATCGTGATGACGTTCTTCTCGCTGCGGTTGAGTTCCCCGAGCGCCGCGTAGAGCGTCGTGCTCTTGCCGCTTCCTGTCGGCCCCGTCACGAGTACTATCCCGTGCGGGTAGTTTATGAGTTTCTCGAATCTCACAAGATCTTCGTGGCTTAGCCCCAGTTCCTCGAGCACGTACGCCCTTGCGCCTTTATCCAGCAGCCTCAGCACTATCCTCTCGCCGTGCGCCGTCGGAACCGATGAAATCCGCAAATCCACCTCGCGGTCCGCCACCTTCACGCTCGCCCGCCCGTCCTGCGGCAGGCGCTTCTCAGCGATGTCCATCCGCCCCATCACCTTCACGCGGCTTATCACCGCTTCCTGGACGGATTTCGGGATGACCAGTCTGTCATAGAGTATCCCGTCTATCCTGTATCTCACCTGGAGACGGTCCTCGTACGGCTGGAGATGAATATCGCTTGCGCGCTGCCTGAGCGCGCGTGACATGATGAGGTTCACGAGCCTTATTATCGGAGGCTTGTGCGCTACGTCGAGCACGTCTTCGCTCCGGCTCGCCAGCGCCGCCGAGTCGATAAGCCCCTCGGCCCCGAGCTCGTCTATCGCCTCCTCCACGATGTCGCGCTTCTCGTGGTACGCCCTGTCGATAAGCCCGGCCACTTCGCTCCTCGGCACGAGCACCGCCATCGCAGGCGCTCCCAGCGCCAGCGCCACGTTATCAAGCGAAAATATGTCCGCAGGGTCGCTTATCGCCACCAGAAATGCAGATGAATGCCTGCCTATCGCCGCGCAGTTGTGACCGCGCGCAAACGCTATCGGCACTTTCTCCAGAAATTCCCGCGGCACCGACGCCTTCGACAGCTCCGCCCGAAATTCCACCCCCAGCGCCTTCGCAAATGCCTCCAGAACCGACGTTTCTTCAATGCCCCCCTGCTGCACCAGCGACTCCTTGAGCGTCATGCCCGTGTCGCCGGCAAAGCGCGAGAGTTCCTCAAATCGCCGCTCGTCGAGAGCGCCTGTGCTTACCAGTATCTCTGCTACGTCCTGTCCCAGGGGCATGCCGTTATTTGCCTCCCGAGTTTAGACGCTCGGACACGACTTCCCCCGCCTTGCGGGCCTCCAGCTCCACGGACTTGTCCTCGGCGTCTTTGGAGATCCCCAGCAGGTCCTCAAATCCCTCGTCCTTGGCTATCTGCGCCTTGATGAATATATACTCCGTCGCGTCGTCGCGAGTCCGCGTCGTACGTCGAAATAGCGCCCCGAGTATCGGTATTCTGCCCAGTATCGGCACCTGCTTTATAGTCTCGGTCAAGTGGTAGCCGCTCAAGCCTCCTATCACTATCGTCGACTTGTCCGGCACCGTAATCGTTGACTTCAGGCTGTCCGTCCGCTTCGGCGGTGGTACAGAGGCGTCTTCGCTTGTGCCGGTAAACTGCGATATCTCAAGCGTAATATCAAGCGTCAGGTACCCGCCTTCGCTTATCTGAGGCGTGATCGTCAGTGTCGTACCCGCGTCCTGGTAACCCTGGAAGGACGTAGTCGACGTATTGCTCGAAATCGCGTTCACCTGCGTCGTCGGCTGCTGGTCGAGACTCTTGAATGTCGCCTCTTTGTTGTCGTTTGCCAGTAACCGGGGCCGCGATATTATCTTCCCGCTGTCTTCCACCAGGAGAGCCCTCAGAAGCATCGGTATTTCACCGTTCTTGATAACCGCTCCCGTAACTCCCAGGTCTTCCTTTATCGTCCTTGTGCCGGTCGTATAGTCATACGTCGAAAAACCAAATGCCGACACGCCTATCCCGTCGCTGCCCCAGCTCGCGAGCTCCACGCCCACGTCGAGGTTGTCCCCGCCGCTGACCTGCACCACCAGCGCCTCGATGAGAACCTGCGACTTGCGCTTGTCGAGCTCCTTTATCAGTGCCTCTATCTCCGCCTGTGCGTCAGCCGGCCCGAAGACTATCACCGTGTTGCTGTTTTCGTCTCCGATTATCCTGAGATCCCCCGCCGAAATGAGTCCGCCTCCGGCCCCCGCGCCCGCTCCCGCCGGCCCCCTCGCCCCGGCACCCGGTACTGCCCTCACTCCCGACGGCGTCTGCTGCGCCAGCTGCTGCAGCCTATGTATCTTTTATTCGAGGGATTCCGCTGTTGGTGCTGCTTTATATCGTATATATCGGCTTGCCGCTGCTGGCCGAAGCAGGGGGCATTCATATCAATCGCCTGGACAGTCTTTGGTTTGTGATGATCGCCTATAGCATGAACAGTGCTGCCTTTTTATCGGAAATCATCCGTGCGGCAGTAAAAGGGATAGACAGTGGTCAGCTTGAAGCGGCTTATGCTGTAGGCATGACGCGCCGTCAGGCCTTCAGCCGGATTATTGTTCCGCAGGCGCTGCGGATTTCGTTGCCGTCATTAGGCAACAACATCATTTCGTTGTTGAAAGATAC